>JANMPL010000165.1:0-3840 GCA_031369845.1 Chloroflexota bacterium | reverse complement strand
GCCAGTACCAGGCCGACCACGGGATGCTCATGGCGGGCTCGGTCGTCCTCGTCGTGCCGGTCCTGATCATCTTCATCCTCTTCCAGCGTTGGATCACTGAAGGAATTGCGACGACTGGCCTGAAAGGCTGAAACCGGAGGTATTCCCGATGCTTCGCCGCGCCGCCGTGCTCCTTGCCGTTCTTTCCATCGTGTTTCCGGTGACAGCTTTCGCCGCTGGCTCCGGCGGGTTGAGCGCCGCCCAGCGCGCGACACTCCTCGGCTACGCCCATGACACCTGGGCCTCATTCGTCGCCATGACGGACGAAGACACGGGACTGCCGGCCGACAGCCTGGCGGCCGACGGCACGCGAAGCATCCAGACCTCGACGACAAACATCGGTGCGTACATGTGGAGCACCGTCGTCGCCGAGCGGCTCGGCATCATCGGTCATTCCGAAGCCGTCGCCCGTCTGGACCGGACGCTCACGTCGCTGGAAACGATGGAGCGCTATCAGCCCAGCGGCCAGTACTACAACTGGTACGACCACACGACGGGCAAGGTACTGACGGTCTGGCCGCCGACCGGCGCGACCGTCACGCCGATCCTGTCGTCGGTCGACAACGGCTGGCTGGCGACGGCCATCCACGTCGTAGACAACACCGTTCCCGAGCTGTCGGAGCGAGCTGGAGACCTCTTCGACAGCATGCATTTCGGTTTCTACTACCGGCCGGCTGTCAATCGGATCGCCTTCCACTACACGCCGAGCACCGGCGATTCGCCGTGCTGCTACGACACGATCGTGAGCGAGAGCCGGATCGCGAGCTACATCGGGATCGCCACCGGCGAGCTGCCGGCGAAGGAGTACTTCGGGTCCTGGCGGACGTTCCCCGAGACCTGCGACTGGAGCTGGCCGGAGACGAAGCCGGTTGGCTTCCGTCGGACCTACCTCGGCGTCAACGTCTTCGAGGGCGCCTATCCATACGAGGACTACCGCGTCGTTCCGGGCTGGGGCGGCAGCATGTTCGAGGCGCTCATGCCCGCGCTGTTCGTTCCGGAGGAGCAGTGGGGTCCGCGCAGCTGGGCGATCAACCACCCGCTCACGGTTGCGGCCCAGATCCATCACGGTCTGGTCGAGGCGGAATACGGCTACTGGGGCTTCTCGCCGTCAAACACTCCGGAAGGCGGCTACAGCGTCTACGGCGTTGATGCGCTCGGGATGAACCCCGAGGGCTACCCGTCGAACGAGGACAACACGTATGTCGACCGCGGCTTCGCCGGCTGTGGCCGCGACCCCAAGCCGGATCCGCCTCCGTCCGCCTACAAGAACGGTGTCGTGACGCCGCACGCGGCATTCCTCGCCCTGCGTTGGGCGCCCGACATGGTCCTGGACGATCTCGCCAGCCTCAAAGCCGACTTCGCGATCTATGACAAGTGGGGCTTCCATGACTCGGTGAACGTCCAGACCGGCGTGGTCTCGGATGCGTACCTGTCGCTGGACCAGGGAATCGTCATGGCCGCCATCGGCAACGCTCTCGCCGGCGACGTCCTGCGCGATGCCTTCGCGACGAAAGCCTTCCGCAAGGCGCTCCAGCCCGTGATCGGGATGGAGACGTTCAACGCCGGTCCGCGCGACGCGGCCGACAGCCTCCATTGACGACGGACAGCTCGGCCCGGATCGCCTGGTTCGAGGAGGTCGGCGCACAGGCAAAACGCAATCGGCCCGCAACCGCGCCAAGCCTGCGGGCGCCGAACGGAGTCGTCGCACGATCCGGCAGGGGGCAGGTGACCGTCGACTGGCGGCCGGTCGACGGCGCCGCGGGCTACGTCGTCCATCGAGCGACCGCCCGAGATGGTCCATGGCACGCGATCGACCACAAGGCCGGCGACCTGCTTGCCGTGCCTCACCCGCCCTATACCGACACGACCGGGACGCCGGGGACCGCCGCCTGGTACGCGGTCGCGGCCTTGCCGTCGATTGATGCGCCGGTGGGGCCGCTGTCGGAGCCGGTCGAGGGTTCGCCCGGCATCGGCGGTGACGGACGTATGAGTGTCGAGGTGGACGCCGCCGTGGAGGTGGGTCCGGTCGAGCGTCCGTGGCGTCCGATCATCGGATCCGAGCACCTCGCCCTGCTCCTCCGAGGGGAGGGCCCGGGCGGCCATCACGTCGGCGACGAGGTCGCTGAGGCGTTCCGGATCGTTCGCGCCGAGCTCGGGGCGGAGATGGTCCGCGCTCACGCGATCTTCCACGACAGCCTCGGTGTCTACCGTGAGCGCGACGGCGAGCCCGTCCACGATTTCGAGCGGGTCGACGCGGCGCTTGAGCGGCTGCTCGGCACAGGGTTGCGGCCGGTCGTCGAGCTGTCGTTCATGCCCCGGGATCTCGCGTCGGACCCGGAGAGGACGGTCTTCGATTATCGCGGCATCATCTCGCCGCCGCGCGACATCGGGCGGTGGTCGGACCTCGTCGCTGGCCTGGTGGAACATGTCATCGACCGGTTCGGCCGGGACGAGGTCCGGAGCTGGGCGTTCGAGGTCTGGAATGAGCCCAACCTGGGGGTCTTCTGGTCGGCCGACGAGGCCGCCTACTTCGAGCTGTATGACGCGTCGGTCCGGGCGGTCCGCTCGGTCGATCCGACCTTGCGCGTCGGCGGTCCGGCGACCGCTGCAGTCGGCTGGGTCGACGACCTGCTCGCCCACGCCGCGGCGGTGGACGTGCCGCTCGACTTTCTCTCGACCCACACCTACGGCCTCCCGCCGCTCGATCTCCGCCCGATCACCGCCCGGTTCGGACGACCCGATCTCCCGCTGTGGTGGACGGAGTGGGGCGTCTCACCGACCCACGGCGCGGCGATCAACGACAGCGTCTGGGCGGCTCCGCTCGTGGCCCGGGGCATGCGCTCGGCGGCCGGCCGGCTCGAGTCACTCGCGTACTGGGTCGCCTCGGACCACTTCGTCGAGCTGGGCGAACCGGAGCGACTCTTCCACGGCGGTTTTGGCCTGCTGACAATCGGCAATCTTCGAAAACCGCGCTTCTGGGCGATCCGGATCCTCGAGCTGCTCGGCGAGCGGGAGCTGCGGCTCACGATGGATGGCGACGGGGCAGGCGGGCTCGTCGAGGCGTGGGCGTCGAACGACCCCGATGGCCGTGTCGCGATCGCACTTTGGAACGGCACCATCGATCAGTCCAAGGCCGGCGGCGATGCCCTCCTCGATCGGGAGGTCGCGCTGACCGTTGAGGGCCTCGAGCCAGGCGCGCTTCGGATCCGACACCGGCGGGTCGACGCGAGCCACTCGAACATCGCCGCGCACTGGGATGGCGGCGCCTGGCCCGACGAGTCCGCCTGGGAGCGCCTGCGGGCGGCCGACCGACTGGACGAGCTCGAGCCCGAGCGCAGTGTTGCCGTCGGCCCCGATGGGCGGCTGAGCCTCGACTTCAACTTGCCGATGCCGTCGATCTCGCTCGTCGAGCTCCTGCCGGCTGACTGATCCGAGCTCCGCGCTCTCAGCGGGCGACCAGCACCGCCACGAGCGCGATCACCGCGGGCACTGTCTGGACGAACAGGATTCGCCGATTGACGGTGGCCGCGCCGTAGATCCCGGCGATGGCGACCGCCGCCAGGAAGAAGAGCTTCACCTGGAAGCCGACAGGATCCGCGGCGATGACGCCCCAGACGAGGCCCGCCGCGAGGATCCCGTTGTAGAGGCCCTGGTTGGCGGCGAGGGCCGCCGACTGGTCGGCGAAGGCCTGGTCGGTCCCGAACGAGCGGCGACCTCGCTCGGTCCGCCACAGGAACATCTCGAGGACGAGGATGTAGACGTGGATCGCGGCCACGGCCAGGACAAGAACGTTCGCGACGA
>JANMPL010000147.1:0-1719 GCA_031369845.1 Chloroflexota bacterium | reverse complement strand
ATCAACGTCGTTACCCGCGTCCTCGGGCTGCTTCTCGCGGCGCTGGCTGTCCAGTACGTCGCCGACGGCGTTGTCGAACTCAAACTGACACTAGGTACATGAAGCGCGGACCCTACGGACCTGCCAGGGCGGATGGACCGGATCGACCAGCCGGCCGCCGGCCGACTACTACGGCGATGCGTCGACCCCCAGCCCGTCAATCGTCGTAAATCGGCCGCACTGGCGAAAGCCTCAAGCCGCACTGGCGAAGCCTCAAGCCGCATAGGCGAAGCCTCAATAGTCGTCGCAGGCGTCAGCGATTTCTCGGACGCGGTCGTTCTCTGAGAGCTGCCCGAGCTTGAGAACGGCGAGCGTTGGCTCCACGACAACCCCGGGGCGGGATCGAGGTTTCCGGGACGGGCGTGATCTTGCCGATTCCTAGACAGCAGGTCCTCGGTTCAAATGCGAGCGTTCGCTCCACCCCTGCGCCGAACGGCCGGGTGGCCGGCGAATGCGCGGATTCGAGCGACGAGCTGGCGCTCCGTGAGCGGGCCGCTCTCCACGACTTCGATCCTTCGCTCCCGACCGTGTTTCGCGTCATCGGCTCGGACCTGGTCGGCGAAGTGCCCGACGACCTCGCCGTCGCCGACCAGCAGCAAATCGTTGTCGAGCGAGAGGGCGTGGACGGCCCGATCAAAGAACGCCCGCATATGCTCGTCCCGCCGGCCGTCGCTTTGACCGTGATGCTGCGTGGGCGCGCGACCGGTGGCGCGATGACGCCCGGGGACACCGGAGTCAATGCGATGGCGCCACGTGGATTCGGGACTCCACTGCACGATCCTGGCCGAGTCGGCCGAAATCCAGACTCCGGTCGTGCTGAGATCTGTCATCGACTTCCTCCTAGCCTGTGCTGCCTTGCTGATTTCACGGTCAGTCTCCCGTTGTGCTAGCGCATCGAGTGAGGGCGGCCACATCCGGGTCATGTCGCAGCCAAGTGATGCCCCGGGCGACGATCGGCGTCACGCTCGGCATCTGATGGCGGCGCGTTCCCGGCCTCGCCGCGGGGCTCGGCGACCCGCTCGATCGTCTGGTCACCCCCGTCATACGCAACCGCCTGCGCGTCATTCTTCCTCCGACAGCGCCGCAATCTCGCGCACGACGTCACTCTCGGAGATCACTCCGATGGGACCGCCGTCGCGTTCAGCAACCACGATTAGCCGGTGGACGTGGTGCTCGGTCATGAGCCTTGCCGCTTCCTGCAGCGATGCGGACGCGGACACCGTGATCGCTGGGTGCGTCATGAGGTCGCGCACGAGCAAGCCGTGCCAGCCGGACGTCGGCATCGATCCGGCTCGCAAGCGGACGATATCGGTCTGACTGATCACGCCGATCACGGCACCGCGTCGATCGACCACAGTCAGCCCACTGTCGTCGTATTCGGCGAGCGTCTCGACGACTCGGGCGTGCGAGGACTCGGCTTGGATGGCCACCGGGTTGGGAGCCATGAGCTCACGCACCTTGAGTTGCGGCCCGTCGTGATCGTGATCGTTCACCATCGCTCGCTCCTGCTGCTCTTACGGTCAGGATGGCGTCAAGGGACTGTACGAGTCGAGGCCGATTAGTCACGACTCAATAGGCCGAAGGGCCCCGTTTTCGGGACCTGTTCAGCACGAATCGAACGATGTCGCTGCGGAAGTCTTGTATCGCGGGTCCGCCGTAAGGCACGAGCTCCGATGCCGG
>JANMPL010000025.1:0-2395 GCA_031369845.1 Chloroflexota bacterium | reverse complement strand
CGTACAGCGACTGCTTCGTCGCCGGGTCGTCGACGAGGCCCGGCGCGAGGAGGCCTTGGGGGATCCCGCCGATGCCGTCGGCGACTCGCCGGAACGGCTCCCGAGCAGGACCGGTGAACCAGTAGCCGCCGCAGAGCGGGACGACCGTCGCCCCACTCGCGTGGAGCGGCTCGTCGAGGGCGTCGGCAAGAGCGGAGATCGAGGCGCCGTCGCCGATCCCGACGACCGCGCCGTCGCGAATCGATGCGCGCAGCACCTCCGCCCCGAGCCGCCCGACCATCCGCCGGCCGACATCCTCCGAGCCCCGCAGACTGGCCGCGACGTGAACGGCGTGAAGGCCGAACCGCTTCCGGAGATCCTCGGCCGCGGGCGACGGCTCCGACGTCCGGTCGACGATCCTGATCTCGACGATGCCCTCGGCGCGGGCGCGCTTGAGGATTCGCGAGACCTGCGGCCGCGTGACGCCGAGCAGCTCCGCGACGCGCGATTGCGTCTCGCCGAGCTCGTAATAGAGCCGGCTCGCTTCGATGAGCTGTTCGATGTCCGTGGCTGGCACACTTGCACGATACAGATGTGCGGCCGCGATGGCAATCGGAATGGCATGATGGCCAAATGAGAATCGCTCCCCTGGCCGTGGTCACCCTCATCGCCACACTCGTGGTCGCAGCCTGCGGCACCGGCTCGGCGTCGGCCCCGGCAGACACCGGAGCCGCGGCAAGCACAAGCCCCAGCGAACCCCCGACCTCTTCGTCGGGCCCGAAATCGCTGGCGCCCTCGCCCAGCTCGGGGCTCGTTCTCCCGCATGAGGACCCTGCGCTTGAGGCCCGCCTGCCGGACCAGTTCCAAGGCAAGAACCTGTTCAAGCTCAGCGTCGGCCCCATTTCGTCGGCCGGCAACGAGGGCGCGGAGCCGGTCAAGAAGCTCGCCAGCGAGATCGGTGACGGAACCGGCAACTTCAGCCTCGCATTCGCGAACGACCCGACCGCGACCGACGCCGCCGTCTTCAATTACTTCGCCCTTCGAATCCCCGGCGCCCCAACCGACCAGCTCGTCGATAAGTACGCGGCCTTGACCGTCGCGGACACGCGCGGCTCCGAATCGGAGCAGCTGACGGTGGCCGGAAAGCAGGTCACCCACATCACGGCGCCCGGCAACCCGATCGGAGACGTCTGGATCTACGGGATCGGCGACACGCTGTTTGGCGTCCAAGCGCACTCACCGGAGCAGGCCGCCGCGCTTCTCGCGCTCCTCCCCTAGGAAGAGAGGAGGCGCTCCGCCTCAGCCCTGTCCGTAGGGTCTAGCGCCGGCCCGAGCGCGAGCGCCTGGCCCAGGAGGGCCCGGCCGCCAGCGACGTCGCCCCGAGCGAGGGCGATCGCGCCGGCATGGAAGGTGATTCGGGCGTCCACGATGCCGGTGGCGCGCGCCTCGTCGCTAGCGGCTGCCGCCTCGCCAACCCGACCGAGCCGATGGAGCGTCCACGCGACGAGGTCGAGACCGACCGCGTCGGGCCGGGACTCGGACGAAGCGAGCGCGGCCTCGAGAACCGCTTCCGATGCACCCTCGTGGTCCAGCTCGAAGAGAATCAACTGACGGTCGTAGACCGTACCGGCAAGCTCGCTCAGCTGGGCCGTCAGGCGGACCGTTTCGAACTGAATCCGCGCCCCCGCGTCACCGCCACGGGCCGCCAGCAGGTCGCCGAGGAGCGCCAGCGTTTCCGGCTGTGGGGCGATCGCGGCGGCCTTCTCGAGATGCTCGATTGCCGCCGCCGAGTCGCCGGCCGCGGCCTCGACGCGAGCCCGGCCGACGAGCGCCCCGAGGTAGGCGGGTCGGATCGTGAGCGCTGCCTCGTAGGCCGAACCGGCGGTGCTCGAGTCGCCCGCGAGCCGTGCGAATTCGCCAAGCTGGTAGTCGAAGAACGCCATGTCGACGACACCCTGTTCGAGGGCCTTGACTCGTGCGCCCCGGGCAATGTCAAGCGCTCGATCCGGATCACCTGTCACGTACGCCAGGCGGGCGAGCCGCACGTCGAGCGCAGGGCCCGGCGTCATCGACGCAAGCCGCGCATACGCCGCGCGCGCCTCGTCGAGCCGTCCGAGTTCGAGACTCGCATCGCCGACGACCGCGAGCGCATCCGCGTCGCCCGGCGCATCCGCCAGGAGCGAACGGGCCGCTGCGAGCGCCCCCTGGAAGTCATGGGTGGAGAAGCGCACGGTCGCGTCGAGGGCACGCGCCGGAACGTAGTCCGGATCCGCGATGAGCGCTCGTCCCGTCGCGGCGGCCGCCCGCGAGTAATCGTCGAGGTTCGACGTCAGCCGGGCCCGGCCGAGGTACAGGATGCCGAGGTTGGTCGCACTGATGTAGTCGTTCTCGTCGGCCGCGGCCATCGCGCTCCAGG
>JANMPL010000142.1:0-3155 GCA_031369845.1 Chloroflexota bacterium | reverse complement strand
GTAGCTCTTGCCGGTCAGCGCCTTCGGGTCGAATCCGAGCTTGAACGGCCCTGGCGTCCAGAGGCTGATCACCTGGGCACCGCTGAATGACCAGGCCCAGGCTCCGTAGGCGTCGTAGGTGACGACCGTGGCGCGGCCCTGCTGGCGTACGAGCGAGTTGAGTTGGCGCATCGCGAGTCGCCACTTCTCGACGTCGAGTTGGCGAGCCATTCCGGCGTCCCCGGGCCGCCAGGCCACGTTGACGGCGTTCCTCACCCGCCTGACCGAGGCAAGGTTGGCGGGAACGGACGGCAGCACGATCGTGACGACGACGATGATCGCGAGCACGAGGGCTGGCGTCCGTTTCGTCACCAGGACGATCCCGCACGTGGCGAGGCCGATCGCCGCCAACGAGATGACCAGCCAGAGCCGCCGCTCCGTGAAGAGATCGAGCGCCGGGATCACGCGGCTGAGCACGATGAGCGGCAGGAACGCCGCGATCCAGGCGAGGAAGATCCAGGCCTGGGTGCCGCTCGGTCGCCTGATCGCGAGCACGATGACTGCAGTCAAGGCGAGGACGCCGGCGCAGCCATAACCGATGAGGAGCTGGACCGGGCCGGGATTGAATGGCAGCCGGCTGGCATGGTCGGCGATGAGCAGGGTCCCTGATTCAGCGTAGGCGAGGAGCCGCGGGATCCACCACCATGCTGTGACGGCCAGGCTGATCCCTCCCGCCAGCGCGACCTCGGCGAGCGGCTCGGCGTTCCTCGACCGGAACGCGCGCCAGGCGGCGACCAGGATGAGGAACCAGGCCAGGAGGATGCCCATCTGGGCGTGGAACAGGAGGCAGAGGCCAACGATGAGGCCGAGCCCGACCGTGCGTACCCGGCGCCGGTCCGACAGCACCGCCCAGAGTGCGACGCAGGCGAGGGAGAGCGCGATGTCCCGCGGGTAGACCGGCCAGTACGAGGCGCCGGACGGCAGGATGCTCTCGACCCAGAGCTCGTCCCAGTTCGTCGTGAACGGCACCGCAAGCGTGCCGAGGCTGACGAAGAACCCGATGGCGAAGAGGTCGTTTCGCCATAGCCGCCAGCCCAGGAGGAGCAATGCTGCGGGCATGAGCAGCGTTCCGAACCACGACACGACGCTGAGGACAGAGTCGAAGGTGCGGCCGCTGAGCTCCGCCGCGAGGCCGAGCCCGAGCGGGTAGAGACCACCGTAGTAGCTGATCAGGCCGGCGTATGGACCCTCCCCCTGGAACATCGCGCCCTGCATCGTGTAGGCGACGCCGCGATGGTAGGCAAGGTCGGCGAGCATCCAGTTCGACTTGCTGAAGAAGACCGACTGGATGACGAACGCGAAGACGAAGGATCCCGCGATCATGCCCAGGCCGAGCAGCTGGCGGCCGACGGTCGGGACCTCCTGGGCCCTCGAAGCTTCGGCGTCCCGCCGGTGGGCCATCGAGCGCCGATCCGCCTCGAGTGCCGGGTTGGTCAGCTCCTGGGCCGCCGGTTCACGAACGAGCCTTCGTGGGTTGCCCAGTCTCATGTGGGCGACGGGGCCGGCTCGGCGCGGCTCACCACGTCATGAGGACTCCCGACACCGCCAGAGGGTAGCACGCGGGCTCAGCCCCCGACGCATACTGCCCGCCATGCGCCGATGGTTGATCTGGGTTCCGGTGTCCGTCGGGCTGCTCGCGTTGCTCGTGTGGCGGACACGGCCGTGGGAAGCCGCGGCCCTCGCTGGACGCCTCGATCTGCTGCCGCTGGCCGGCGCGGTCGCGCTCAACCTCCTGGTCGTGGCGGCGTGGGCGGTCCGATCGGCGGGGCTGATGCGGGGCGTCGGCTACCCGCTCTCGTTCCGCCGCCTCGTTCCGGTCGTGGCGTTTGCCAACACGGTCAACAACCTGACGCCGGCCAGTTCCGGTGAGGTTCTCCGAGCCGTCATCCTCAAGCGTCGGTACGGGATCCCATACGAGCGCTCGACCGCGGTAATCCTCGCCGAGCGGTTCTGGGCGATCCTCATCATGCTGGCGACCGCGCTCGCGGCAAGCGTCGGGACCATCTTCCCGGCCGTCCCGGTCCTCGTCGCCGCTGCGTGGGTCGCGGCAGCCGCCCTCGTCATCCTTCCGAGCGTCGCCTACAGCGTGGGGATCCGACCCGGCCGCCTCGCGGAGCGGATCGCCTCCCGCGCCGGGCGGGCCCCGAGCAGGCTGCGATGCGTTGCCTCGCGCCTCGCCGCCGTCGACGACCAGTTGACGACGATCCTGACCTCTCCGAGGCGGGCGGCGGCGTTCATCGCCTCGACGCTCGCGATCTTCGCCCTGTTCGCCGCCCAGCTGTGGCTCGTCCTCGCGGCGCTCGGCAGCCCGCTGTCGCCGCTGGGCGTGTGGGCGGCGCTCGGACTATCGATCATCGCCGGCGTCATCAGCGCCCTCCCGTTCGGTCTCGGGGCCGCGGATGTCGTGCTCGTCGTGCTCCTCGGGGCCCAGGGTCTCTCCGCGACGGACGCCGGCGCGGCCGCGCTCCTTCTCCGCCTCACCGCGACGCTTCCGGTCGGGATCGTCGGCACCGCGTCGTGGATCCAGCTGACCGGCGGGCAACGGGTCGAGCCGGAAGAGGCGCGCGGGCCCGACGAGCCGGTCCACGCCAGGACTCCATGAACGTCGCGGCCTTCGTCGCGGTCGCGGTGCTGCTGGCGGTCGGGGCGACCCTCGCGTGGCGAGCCGGCGGACCGGCCGCAGCCCCGCGCGACCCATCGACGCCGGTTCGGCTGACCGTCCTCGTCTACCTCGTGCTGTACGGCGTGGGTTCGCTCATCCTGCTCGCGACCGGCGAGAGCGACGGTCCAGGGCCCCTCCTCGCGGGGGCCGGGCTGATGGCATTCGGCGCTGGTGCGTGGCTGGCGTCGCGGTTCCTCGGCACGACGCCGCCGAGGGCTCACGCCAGCATGAACGTCGCCGCGGCAATTTATCGAACCTACCGGTTGTGGGTCGTCGTCGGTCTCGCAGCCGCCGGCCTGGCCGCCCTGACGATCCTCGTCGCGCAACACGGCATCCCGCTGCTCGCCGGCGACCCACAGGCAAGCCGAGCGGGCTTCGCCGGCCCGCTGTTCGACCTGTTCCGCTGGCTCGTGCCGCCGGCCGCCCTCGTCGCGTTCGCGGTCGCCCTGTCGAC
>JANMPL010000018.1:0-16512 GCA_031369845.1 Chloroflexota bacterium | reverse complement strand
TACAGCTGGGAGGCGCAGGTCGAGATCCTCCTCGCCGAGTACGGCCGGTTGACCGGCCGGCCGTGGTGACCACGCCCGCGGCCGCGCGGCAACGACGGCGGTCGGTCGTCCTCGTCGGTGGACCGGCCGCGCCGTATTCGCGAGCCATCCGGATCGCCCGGGCGCTCGCCGCGGATGGCTTCGACGTCGAGATCGCGGCGATCGCCGCGCCGGGCCTGCCGGAGCGGGAGCCGGTCGCCCCGGCGCGCCCCGGTAGCGTCGGCGAGCCCGCGCCCGAACCGTCCGCCGTGGGCGAGATCGAGATCCGCCGCTATCGGCCCTCTGGACCGTGGGCGATCCTCGGGGCTAGCGAGGCGGCGACTGGAGCGCGGGGCGTCGGTGGCGGCGAGTCGGCCCAGCGACGGCGCGGCTGGCGAGGGATGTTGCGCGCGATCGCGGCGCCCCTCCTCGCGGTCCGACGATGGCTATTCTGGCCTCACGCCGTTCGTGGCTGGTGGGCCACGCTGGCGAAGGAGCTCCCTCCGGCCGACCTCTACCATGCCTGCGGCGCGCTCGCGATCGCCCCGGCTCTCGCCGCACGAACGCGCCATCCGCGAGGGCCATCCGGTGCGCCGGAACGGGTCATCCACGACGCCGTCGACCATGCCGGCGCCGGCAACGAGGCGCAGGCGATGCCGGCGGCCTTCCGACGGCTGATCGCCCGGCGGGAGGCGGGCTGGGCGCGCTCCGCCGATGCGATCGTCACGGTCAACGACGCGCTTGTGGCGAGCCTGACCGCCGCTTGGAGCCCGGCGGCACCGATCCTCGCCGTCCCGAACAATCCGGAGCCTCCGGATCCCGCGATCGTCGAAACGCCGCCGCGCCTTCTTCGCGATGCCGCCGACCTTCGCGACGGGACACGGATCGTCCTCTACCAGGGGCGGCTGGGGCCCGGTCTCGGGCTAACCGAGGCCGCCGAGGCCGTCCTCCTCGTGCCGAACGCCGCACTGGTCCTGCTCGGGTTCGGGCGCGGCCTGGGGGAGAGCCTGGCCCGGGACCGCGACCCGCGCTTCGCCGGCCGCCACGTCACGCTGCCACCGCGGCCGCCGGACGAGCTTCTCGCCTGGACCGCCGGCGCCGACGTCGCCCTCATCGCGGCGCCACCGATCTCACCGAACCAGCGCCTGTCGAGCGCCAGCAAATTCTGGGAGGCGATTGCCGTCGGGACGCCGATCATCGTCGTCCGCGGCCTCGACACGATGACCGGGATCATCACCGAGTACGACCTCGGCGCGGTCGCGGCCTCCGCCGCTCCGGCCGACCTGGGGGCGGCGATCCGCGACGTGCTCGAACGGGTCGATCGCGAGGGCGGCGCCTGGCGGCAGCGGATCGCGACGGTTGGCCGGGAGCGATTCAGCTGGCCGCCGGTCGCGACCGCCTACCGTTCGCTCGTGCGCTCGCTTGTTCCCTCGGACGGGCCCGCGAATGACGGCGGCTCGGCTTCCCAGTCGACGTAGGCGTCGCCGCTCGGGCGGGAATAGAACCGGATCCCGTAGCGGCGCAGCTCGTTGACGAAGCGCTCGCTTGCCGGATTGGCCGCGCCGCGGATCCGCCGAGATAACGGGTCGAGCGCCGTCCAGCCCGCCGGCAGCGCCGCCGCGCCGACGCCGTTGCCGATCACAATTCCCCGGCGGTCGTGGAAGCCATCGTTGCCGGCCAGACCCTCCGCGACTGGTCCCGCCTCATCGTCGGCGATAGCGGCGAACAGCACGGCTCCCGCATCGAGGACCTCAGCACCCCCACCGCTCGCCACCTCCGCATCGGAGCCAAGCAGCACGCCGTACCGCGTGAGAAATTCGTTGAAGAACCGGACCCGCTGCTCCGCGCTGAACGGCCGCGGATAGGCGTTCTCCTTGATGACCTTGGCGGGCGAGCCCACCGCGAGGCTGCCGTCCGGCAGGTTCGACGTCACGAGCGAGTTCACGCCGACGACGCAGTTCCGCCCGATCCGCACGCCCGGATTGATGATCGCCCCCGGCACCCACGCAAAGTCGCCGATCTCGACCCCTTCGAATGCGACGGGGAAGCCCTGCAGCCGGCTCGGATAGGCGCCATGCGTGTAGATCGAGGTCCGGGTCCCAAGCCCAACCTCGTGGCCGATCGTGACCGGGCGGGCGGTATTGACGAGCGTCTGGACGCCGAGATGGACGTAATGGCCGATCTCCAGGCGCGACGGCAGCTCGTAGGCAGAGCCACCGCCGATCTTCGCCGTCGGGAGCATCCAGACCTCCTGGCCGATCGTGATCCGCCGCCCGCCGATCTCACAGGCCTCGTTGACCGTTCCGTAGGCGCCGATCCGCAGCTCATCGAGGACCTTGATCGTCGAGTGGCGGAGGATCCGCACGCCCTCGTCGAGCAGAATCGAGCCGCCTTCGATCCGCACGGCCCGGCCGATCCCGACCTTCGGGCCGAAGTTGACCCGTTGTGCCCGGATGACCACGCCCGGCGGGGTCCGGAAGTCGTCGTCGCCCGACATGCCGATCCGCGCCCCCGGCCCGATCTCGACCTCCTCGGCTTCGATGACCACGTCGGGCCCGAACTCGACGTCGTCCGCGATCGAGACGCGGCTCGCCTCGATCCGCGGCTCGCCGTGGCGGGCGATCATGGGACCACCATCCGGACGACCTCGAAGGCCTCGGCCGCCGGTGCGTTCATCTGGACGCCTCGGACGACCGCCAGACTCGTGAGGAACGCGGCGCTCATGTAGGTCCTGTGTTGCTGCGAGACATACGCCGCCGCGTGGCGAATCTTGGTCTCGATGTGGCGCGGTTCGAGTCGGACGAAGCAGGCGTGCTGGAACGAGATCGTGTTCATCGGCAGCTCGTAGCCGAGGATCGTCGAGTGCTTGAATGCCCGCACGCCCTCGGCCGCGATGACGCCGTGGTCCTGGTGGATGTCCGACGACGACGGCAGCAGGACGAGGTCCGGCTCGATCTGCCCGCGGAGCCCCACGAGGTCCTCGAGAATCGCCTGCCTGTTGGCCGGGAAGTGGCGGACGCGATAGTCGTAGAGGTGGAACCGTTCGGTCGGGATTCCGAGGACGGCGATGGCGTCGAGGACCTCGCGCTTCAGGACGTCCTCGTCGAAGCCCTCCGGCACCGACTCCTCGCAGGCCGAAAAGCAGGCGTAGTGGACTTCCGTCCCGTCCTCGACGAGTCGCGCAACCAGCCCGGCGCAACCGAACTCATCGTCGGTGTGGGCGCCGAGCACGAGCGCCCGCTTACTCCCGAACAGCATCGGGCTGATGGTAGCAACTGGCGACGGTTGACTCGCGCGCTCGCGTAACGCCGCGCGATCGGTCCCGATCGCCGGTAGCCTTGCGATGGTGACTGATGGTGCGCGTCCCTGGATCGTCATGCGGGCCGGCCGCGGCCGCGGCTGGGGCGGCGAGATCCGCCGGGCCCGGATCTTCGAGCGGCTCGCTGAGCGCACGGCGGCGCGGGTCGTCGACGATTGGCCCGCTTTCCAACGGACGATCCGCGGACGGCGCTGGGAGAGGTGGCTCCCCGGACGTCGTCCCCGGCGGGGGCTCGCGGCATCGGAGGCCGCGCCGCTGAGGTGGATCGACCGGATCGAAGCCCTGGCGGAGCCGGTCGCCGTCGCGATCTACGACGACGCGGAAGCGCAGTCGCGGGCGCTCGGACTCGGGATCTCGCCGGAGCGCGCGGCCGAATCCCGGGAAGTCCGACGCCGCAACGAGGCGCTCTTCCGCTGGCACGTCGTGCCGACGGCGTCGTTTGCGGACCTGATCGGGCTCGACCCCGACCGGGTCGTCGTCGGTGGCAACGGGACTGTGGCCGCCCATGTCCGACCCGGCCCATGGCCCCAGGTCCCCGCGATCGGCTACGTCTCCGGGGCCGCGCCGGGTCGGGGGATCGATCTCCTCATCGAGGCCACGCGACAGGTGCGCTCGACGATCCCCGATGCGAGGCTGTTGCTCTGGCTGATGGCCACTTCCACGGCAGACGAAGCGTTCATCGCGAACCTGCGGGACGCGACAAGCGGCGACGAGTGGATCGAGATCGGCACGGCTCCCTACGCCGACCTTGGCGCGACGCTCGCCCGAGCCACCGTTCTGACGATCCCGCAGCCGGCCAGCGACTACGCCGACGTCGCGCTGCCGGTCAAGCTCTTCGACTCCATGGCGGCGGGCCGGCCGCTCGTGGTGACGCCGCGCCGCGAGACCGCGGCGATCGTCGAGCGCGGCGGCGCGGGCCTGGTGGCCGCCGACGACCATCCGACTTCGATCGCGGAGGCCTGCGCTCGCCTGTTGGGCGACGAGGCCCTCGCGCGGCAGATGGGCGCGGCTGGACGGACGATGGCCGAGCGCGAGTTCGACTGGCCGATTGTCGGCGACCGGATCGCGGACGAGATCCTCCATCGCGAGGGCACGCTGGCATCGCGACCGAGTCGATACCCTTGAGCAGGTGACAACCGACGAGCAGCCCTGGATGGTCATGCGGGCCAGCCTCGACAACGGTTTGGGCGGTGACCAGCGCCGGGCGCGGATCTTCGAGCGCCTCGCCGAGCGACAACACGCGACCGTAGTCAACGATTGGCCGACGTTCCAGCGCAGCGTTCGGGGCCGCCGCTGGCAGGCGTGGTTCCGCCGGCGAGGTCCACGGCCTCACCTCGTCGCATCGGAGATGGCGCCACCGAGCTGGGTGAAGCAGATCGTCGCCCTCGCCGACCCAGTCGCGGTCGCGATCTACGACGATCCGGTCGCCCAGGCGCGGGCCTTGGGCGTGCAGCTCTCGGACGAACGTGCAACGGAGCTGCAGCGCCGTCGAAAGCTCAACGAGGATGCGTTCCGCTGGCAGGTCGTCCCGACGAGATCCTTCGCCGAAGCCCACGGGCTCGACCTCGACAGGATCATCGTCGGTCGCCAGGGGACAGTCACGACGCACGTGCGGCCGGGGCCGTGGCCGGAAGTGCCGACGATCGGGATGGTCTCGGGGGCGGCGCCCGGGCGGGGGATCGAGACGCTGATCGAAGCGGCTCGACTGGTGAAGGCCCAAGTTCCGGACGTCAGGCTCTACCTATGGCTCAAAGCGACGTCGGACGTCCAGGAGGCGTACCTCGACGAGCTCCGGACGAGCGTTCGCGACGAGGCGTGGGTCGAGATAGGGGCGGCGCCCTACGCGGAGCTCGGCCCGACGCTGGCGAAGGCCACCGTGCTCGTCATCCCCCACCCGGCGGTCGAGTACATGGACGTGATCCTGCCGGTGAAACTCTTCGACTGCCTCGCGGCGGGCCGGCCGCTCGTCGTCACGCCACGCCGCGAGACGGTCGCGATCGTCGAGCCAAACGGCGTCGGGATCGCGAGCCGCGACGACCACCCGGCCTCCATCGCCGAGGCGTTGGTCAAGGTGCTTGCCGATCCTGCGCTGGCGCGCCGCATGGGCGCGGCCGCCCGCAGCCTGGCCGAGCGCGAATTCGACTGGAACGTTCTGGGCGACCGAATCGCCGACGAGATCCTCCGCCGCGAAGGCCTACTCGGCGGGGTCTGAGCCGTTCGCGGCGTGCCACAGGTCCGCCAGCCGCCTCGTCCCGCCCGACGACAGCCGCCCGGCGCCCTTCTCGCGGAGTGGTTCCACCGCGAGGTAGTCGTGGCCATCGAGCGGCAGGACCTCGACAGGTTCGCCGGCGCCGGCGATGAGCCGCTGGACTGCCTCGGTCGCCGGACGGAGCGACGGCTCGGAGCCGGCGCCGCGGCCGAGGCGCCGCAACACCGTCCCCACCGGATCGGTCGCGAGCCGTTGCAGCCGACCAGCGAGCCCGGGACGGCGCCGGCCGGCCCGAACCGGCGGCTGCCAGTCGGTGTCGATGGCGACCTCCGTCACGCTGCGGAACCTTTGTAGCTCGACCGCCGACGGTTCGGTGGACGTCACGAGATCGATGTTCTGCCGGAGCCCGTCGGGCAGCGGGCTCAGCCGGAGCGCAGCGCGAGCACGATCGAGCGCGACGACGACAGTCCGGCCCGGCGCTGTGCCGGCCACGCCAGCGTCGGCGGCGATCGGAACGGACCCCGCCGGGGCATCGCCGACACCATCCGAGCCGAGCGCCTCGCGGTACACGACCAGCAGCCGCTCCGCAACGAACACTGCGCCGAACCGTCGCTCGACGCTCGCTCGAAGCGCATCGGGGTCGAAGGAATCGCGTCGCTCGAGGGTGCGGACGATCGCATCCGCGAGAGCCTCGGGATCGTCGACCGCCACGAGAGCCCCGACTTCCGCCGGATTCGGCCCGAGAATCTCCGACACGCCACCCGAATCCGTCGCCACGACCGGCAGCCCGGATGCGAGCGCCTCGACCGCGACGACTCCGAACGTCTCGCGTGGGCTGGGATGGACGAAGAGGCTCGCTTGGGCCATCGCCGCGGCGATCCCGGCCCGGTCGACAGCCGGCTCGAACGCCACGACAGCGCTGATCCCGAGCTCGGCGGCCGTGGCCTGCCAGCGTGCCTCGATCGTTTCGTCCGGCGAACGTCCCAGGAGCCGCAACCTGATCGCAGGCCGGCGTTCATGAGCCAGGGCGACTGCACGGAGGAGATTGTCTATGCCCTTGGTGGACTTCCGATAGCCCACGAAGAGCAGCTGATCCTCGACGCGCTCGTTGGTCTCTGCCGACTGAAACAGCTCGACCGGGACCGCATTCGGCAGGACCGCGATCTTCGCGGCGTGATCCGGAAACGCGTTCCGGAGCTCGCCGGCGAGCATCTCGCTGACCGCGAGCACGGATTGTGCCTTGGCGAGGGCACCCTCGTATCGCGCCCGGAGCGCCGGCGTGGCAACGATCCGATCGACGAATGACGAATGCTCCGTGATCACAAGCGGCCAGCCGAGGCCTTCTGCCAGGGTGACGGCCGCGGCTCCATCCGGATAGACCGTGTGGGCATGGACCACGCCCCGGGGAGGCCGCTCAGTGGCCAGGAGACGCTCGGCAACGGCGCGGAGCACGCTCTCGCGCTGGACAACCGCGTGTTCCGCCCCGGCCGTTCGCGTCTGCCCGTCCGCCACCGATAGCCGGGCAACGGGCAGCGCCGGGTCGATGCCCCATGCCGGCGCGACGAACAGAGGCGAGGCGCGCCGAAGTGCCGCGATCGAGGCCTTGAGCACTGTGTCCGCCTGGCGGCTTCGGGATCGGGCGCCGCCGCTCAGTCGGGCGCCGTCGAACGAGATGACCGCGGGCCGAACCGCTCCCGTTGCCGCGACGGCCTCGGTCTGATCGGCGACGAACCGCCCGGCACCGGCGTCGTCGTAGGCGGGGAACCAGCTCGCGACGACGATGACGTCGATCGGCGCCGGAGTCTCCGCGACGGCAATGACTGGCTCGTCGGTCACGCGGCTGGCGTCGGCTGCGTCCCCTCGACCGCTGCCATCCGTCGCGCAAGCTCGGCCTCGCGGTCGATCCGCGCCTGCTCCGAACGCTCCTGGTGGAGGGCGACGACGTCGGCCGGTGGGCCCTCCAGGATCACGTGCCCCTGGTCCAGAAGCATCGCCCGGTTGCAGAACTCCGTGACCCAGGCCATGTCGTGGGTCACGAGGACGATGCCCTTGGCAGCCTTCGTCAGCTCGATGATCCGCTGCTTGCTCTTCGCCCGGAACACCGCATCGCCGGTCGAGAGGACCTCGTCGATGATGAGGACGTCTGGATCGACTGCCGTCGCGATCGCGAAGCCGAGCCGGGCGCGCATCCCGGACGAGTACGTCTTGATCGAAGCGTCGATGAACTCGCCGATATCCGCAAAATCGACGATCCCCGGCAGCCGCTCCTCCATATCCCGATGGGGGATGCCGAGGAACGCACCGGCGAGCCGGATGTTGTCGCGCCCCGTCAGGTCCGCGTCGAACCCCGCGCCCAGCGTCAGGAGGCTCGAGACGTGGCCGACGACGTCGACGACCCCCTCGTTCGGTTGGATGATCCCGGCGAGAACCTGCAGGAGCGTGCTTTTGCCGGCCCCGTTCGGCCCGATGATCGCGAGGCTCTCTCCGGGCACGACCTTGAATGAGACGTCGCGGAGTGCCCAGAAGTGGGTCGGTCCCTCGTGGCGTTTCAGGAGGTTCTTGAACGAATTGCGAACCGTGGTCTGGCGGGTGAGGCGAAGGTTGTAGCGGACGCCGAGGCGTTCGACATCGATCGCGTAGTCCGGCGTCGGGGCGCCGTTGACGGGGCCGCTCACAAGACCTTCGCGAAGGCGGGCTCGACCCGCTTGAAGAACAGGGTCGCGATGGTCAGGAACACAAGGGATGCGACGAGGAGGACGGCGAGCCCGCCCCATGCCGGCATCGTCTCGTTGTAGATCACGGCTCGATACGACTCGAAGAGCGGCGTCCACGGGTTGAGCGAGAAGAGGAAGTCCCCGATCGGCCCCGCCTTGCCCTGCACCTGGTCGAACGAGTAGAGCGCCGGCGACAGGTAGAACCACAGCCGCAGGCCGTGCCGCGCGACGTTGGCGATGTCGCGGAAGAAGACGTTGATGGCCGACACCGCGATCGCGGTCGCGAGGCTGAACACGAACTGGACGGCGGCGATCACCGGGATGAGCACGAGGAACGGGCTGATCCGATCGGAATAGAACAGGAGCTGCAAAGCGAAGAGCGGGATGAGCCCGAACAGGAAGTTGACGATGCCGCCGACCGCGGCCGCGACCGGCAGGACGATCTTCGGGAACTTGACCTGCTTGATGATCCGCTCGCGCGACGTCACCGACACGATCCCATCGTTCACGGCGGACGAGAACCACTTCCACGGCAGGATCGCGGCGAAGACGAAGAGGGGATAGTCGGGCTTGCCGCTCCGGAAGATCACCGACACGAGGACGACGTAGACGGCCATCTGGAGAAGCGGGTCGAGAATCCACCAGACATTGCCGAGCAGGGTGTCGGAGCCGTGCTTCTTGAGGTCGGCCCTGACGAGGTAGCGAGCGAGCCGCCGATGGGTCCAGATCTCCCGGAAACCCGATTCGATCAGCTCAAGCGGTCCGGGCCTGCGGGCAGCCCGGAATGTCCGGGCGGATGCGGTCGTTGCCATGCGCGCGGGAGCGTAGCACGGAGCGCTCGCCGCAGGGCCGCCCATGGCCGCGTTGCCGCCTGCGCTCCTCGCTCACGGGCCTTGAAGCCCGCTCGCTCCGGTGCTCGACGGGGCCTTGCCCTGAACGGCCCTGCGGCGACCGCAAGATCGGGGTGGTCAGCGCCTCATGGCCATCCGGTTGCCTCCACGACCGCATCCCGCACCCGTCGGTCTTCATCCCCTTTGTGACCGTTCAAAACGTCGCGGACGCTTTCATTCCGGAATCCCTCGCTCCACCAGTTCGATAACTCGTAGATTGCGGAGAATCGGACGTCGGCATCGGGATCTTCGCTCAGTTCAAGCAACGCGGCCATCGCGGAATCCGACGGATTTGGCCAGCTGCTGGCGGACAACGCAGTCGCAGATTTGTAGCGAATTTCGGGGTCCGGGTGGCGAATAAACCTCAGGAGCTCGTTGACCGCGGGCCGGTAGCCCAGAAACCGAGTGAGGCTATTTCTCGAAGAATGGCGTCATCGTCAGATTCATCGGCTAGCGCGGCGGCGAGGCTTGCGCCCGCGACCTCAGCGGCCGTGTGGGCGCCGCCAAGAATTCGAGCTCCCAAGATGCGGCGATCAACTGCCCCGTTGTGGAGCAGCCTCTGTGCAGCCGTGAGGACGGCCGGTTCGGAAGCCGAATCGGTGAGCGCCTGGCGTATCGGATTGGCCTCGACGTAGTCCGTGGCCATTTCCCGGTCCTGCTGACTGAGGGCCGCCATCAAGCGTGCGTCGAGTGTCATCCTGAACCTCCTCGAGCCCCGTTCTGAGCTGGCGTCCACCGACTTCCTCATCGCCGATAATGATCGGCGATGTCCTCCCAGTATCCCCGCGTAGCGTGAGGCGGCCGTGGCTTGTCCTGCGCGAGGGTGATCGGCGGCGGTGGGGAGGCGATCTGCGGCGCCATTACCTGTTCGATGGCCTGGCCGCCCGGACGGGGGCTCGCGTCCTCGAGGATCGCCGGGTGGATCCGTTGACCGCGACCCTGCGTGAGCTCCGCGGACCGCGCTGGCAGGTCTGGCGGGACCGACCGATGGTCGCCTCGACCGAATTCCTCTTCGAGAAGCAGTTCGCCGCGGTCGGCCGACTCGCCGAGGCGGCGGTCGTCGACGTGCACGATGACGCGTTCCTCCAGAACGACGCGCTCGGCATCGAAATGTCACCCGACCAGGCCGACGCGATCCGGGCGCGGATGCGGCTCAATCGAGACGGGTTCCGCTGGCTCGTCGCCCCGTCGGCGGCCTTCGCCGATCTCCTCGGCCTTGACCCGGAAAGAGTCGTCGTCGCTTCGAACGGTAGCGACACCGCCACGGTCCGCCCGGCGCCCTGGCCGGATGCCCCCGCGGTGGCCTTCATCTCTGGGGCGGCCCCGCGGCGGGGGATCGAGGAGCTCGTCGAGGCAGTCCGGATCGCGCGCCGCCGCGTCCCCGAAACGAGACTCCACCTCTGGCTCGCAGCGACCGGCGACGACAGCAAGGTATATCTCGACGCCCTGGCGGCGTCGGTCGCGGCGGAGCCGTGGATCGAGATCGGCCAGACGCCGTATGGCGAGCTCGGGGCGGCGCTCGGGCGGGCGACGGTCATCTGCATCCCGACTCCTGCCCACGCCTACTGGGACTCGGTCGCGCCGGTCAAGCTTTTCGACTGCCTCGCCGCGGGTCGGCCGATCGTGTCATCCCCCCGCCCCGAGACCGCGGCGATCGTCCGCGACCGCGATGCTGGGCTCGTGGCGGAGGGCGATGACGCGGAGGCGCTGGCCGCTCCGCTGACGGAACTGCTCGAGGACCCGGAGCGGGCGCGGGCGATGGGGGCCAACGCGCGAGCCGCGGCGGAACAGGACTACGACTGGCGGGTGATCGGCGAGCGGCTTGCCGACCAGCTCCTCGCTCGTATCGGCTAGCCTTCGACCCGACACGCAACGGAGAGACCGTGACCGATCCCCCATCTCAGTCCGACCGCCGGGTGGCCATCATCGGCCTCGGCTATGTCGGCCTGCCGCTCGCGATTGCGTTCGTGGAGGCTGGCCTCGAGGTCGAGGGGATCGACGCCAACAACGGGCGCGTCGAGGAGCTATCGGCCGCCCGGTCACCGATCGACGACGTCTCCGACGGTCGCCTCCGGGCGGCCCTCGAGGGCGGGCTCAGCGTCGTCGATCCAGCGGCCTCGCACCTCGCGGACGCCGACGTCATCGTTGTCTGCGTCCCGACGCCGATCACCCGCTCCAAAGACCCGGATCTCAGCCCCGTCCTATCGGCCGCCACCCTCATCCGCGAGCACCTCCGGGCCGGCCAGCTCGTCATCCTCCAGTCGACGACGTTTCCCGGGACGACGAACGGGCCGTTCCGCGAGGCCCTCGAGCAAGGAGGGCTCCGGGCCGGCCAGGACTTCGACCTCGCCTTCGCCCCAGAGCGGGTGAACCCCGGCGATCCTGCGAGCGCGTCCAAGGATGTTCCGCGTCTGGTCGGCGCGACGACCCCCGCCGCGACGCGCAGGGCAGCCGCGCTCGTCGGCACGATCAACGACAACGTCCTCGAGCTGTCCTCGCCCGACGCCGCCGAGCTCGCGAAGCTCCTCGAGAACGTGTTCCGAAACGTGAATATCGCCTTCGTCAACCAGCTCGCGCTGCTCTGTGAGCGGATGGGGCTCGACGTCTGGGAAGTGATCGACGCCGCCGCCACCAAGCCGTTCGGGTTCATGCGCTTCACGCCGGGGCCCGGCGTCGGCGGGCACTGCATCCCGGTCGACCCCTACTACCTCGCCTGGCGCGCCCGCGAGTTCGATTTCGTCGATCGATTCGTCGAGCTCGCGGGCGACATCAACCTCGCGATGCCGCGCCATGTCGTCGATCTCGTCGCCGAGGCGCTCAACGACCGGGGCCGGGCCCTTCGCGGCGCTCGCGTCGGGATCCTCGGGGTCGCCTTCAAGCCGAATGTCCGCGACGCCCGCAACTCGCCGGCGGCGGAGATCATGGCGGGCCTCCGCGACCGCGGCGCCGAAGTCGCCTACCACGATCCGCACGTGCCCCGGTTCCGCGACGCGGATGGGGCAACGCACGATTCGACTGGCATCGACGACCTGCTCGCGGTGAGCGATGCCGTCGTTGTCGTCACGCCCCACCGGTCGATCGACCTTGCGAGGGTCTACGAGCGCGCGGAGCTGGTCATCGATACCGTCAACAGCTCGCACGGCCTCGACGTGCGACCGCGCCAGGTCCTCAGGCTGGGCGCCGGCTGGAGCGGCGGCTGAGCGCGAGCGCCGGGGAGCGCAGCGAGCGACGCGGGCCCGCAACGCGCCGGCCCGTCGCGATGCTCGTCCACTCCTATTACGACGAGGATCCACGCGTCCGGCGCGAGGCGGAATCGCTCGTGGCCGCCGGCCGGCCGGTCGAGGTCTACGCGCTGCGCCGCCCCGACGACCCGCCGCAGAACGAAGTGGCCGGCGTCTCCGTGACGCGGCTCGACGTCCAGCGCCACCAGGGGGCCGGCCTCGTGACGTACCTCCGGGAGTACCTCGCGTTCCTGACGCGTGCCGCGTGGTCCGTCACTGCGGCCCACCGCCGCCGCCGCTACGCGCTCGTCCAGGTCCACACGCTGCCGGACTTCCTGGTTGCGGCCACGCTGCCCCTGCGGCTTGTCGGTGTCCCGGTCCTGCTCGACCTGCACGAGGCAATGCCCGAATTCTTCCGGAGCCGCTTTCCTCGATCGGCAAACCCGCTGGCGTATCGGCTGCTGAGACTCCAGGAACGCGGCTCCATCGGGCTCGCGAGTGCGGCCGTCACCGTCAACGCGGCGATGCGCGAGCGGCTCATCGGCCTCGGCGTCAGCCCGGAGAAGGTGACAGTGGTCGCCAACAGCCCCTCGCTCGCCCGCTTCGATCCGTCGCGTCACGAGCCACGACCCTTCGCGGCGGACGGCACGGTGAGACTCGTCTACGCCGGCGCACTGACGCCGACGTACGAGCTCGACGTCGTCCTCGAGGCGCTTGCGCTGATCGCGAGGGACCGCCCGGACCTCGACATTCGTTTCGACGTCTTCGGCCGCGGCGACGCGGCGGAGCGCCTCGTGGAGCAGGCGACGCACCTCGGGATCGAGGAGCGAGTCACGTTCCACGGCCGGATCCCGATCGAGGACGTGCCGGCCGCCGTCGCCCGGGCGGACATCGGGGTCGCCCCGACGCGTCGCGACCCGTTCACCGACGTCAGCCTCTCGACGAAGGTCTTCGAGTACGGCGCGATGGGCAAGCCGGTCGTCGCCTCACGCCTGCCGATGGTCGAGCGCACGTTCCCGCCGAATTCCGTCGCGACCTATGACCCGGGCAACCCCGCTTCGATGGCCGCCGCGATCCTGTCGTTCGTCGACGACGCCGACGCCCGCCGCGGCGCGGTCGAACGGACCGCCGAGATCGTTCGAACTTCGGCGTGGGAGACAGAGGCGGCGCGCTACGTGGCGCTCGTCGACCGCCTCGCGGGCGATTCCGCGTGATGAGCCGCGCCTGGACTGGGAGTCACGGATCCCTTGGGAACCGGCAGTCGGGCGTCCCAGGCGGGGCGCATGCGAGACCCTCGACGCATGTTCCGGACTCCCAGTCTCGTTCCGGCTCGCTGACGGCCTGCTCGGCTGCTGGCGACGAGGAAAGCCGGACTCAGAGTCCGCATGCCGATCCCGGTGACTTCGCGCGCGTGAACCGTTCGCCGCGACAGGCCCGATCCGGCCGGTACGGTACGATACCGGCCCCGTTCGATTTCCCCTGATCCCACGTCAATTGCAGGACCGCATCACCCCATGACCTTCCGAGCCAAACCCGTCGTCAATCGGCCCCATCGCCAGTCGCGTGACAGCCGGAGCCGGCGGAACACCTACCTGAATGTCGGCTTTGGACTGGCCGTCTTCCTCGCCGTCCTCATCCTCGTCGGCGTCGCGGTGATCAACTATTACCGCGATCACCTCGCACCGGCGGCGACCGTCGGCGGACAGACGATCACGCGCGATGACTTCAAGGAGCGCGCCGACATCGAGGTCTGGCGCCTCGATCAGCAGATCGCCAAGGTCAACGCCGAGGTCGCGGCGGGTCGGTTGACCAGCGCCGAGGCCAGCCAGCAGATCCAGTCGCTCCAAACCCAGGGCGGCGCCGATCAGCTCGCACCGCTGGTCGTCGAGCGCCTCATCGATGCCAAGATCCAGGCTGGCCTCGCGGCCGAGGCGGGGATCAGCGTCACGCCGGAGCAGATCGACGCGAAGATCGTCGAGGAGTCGACGAGCCCCGAGCAGCGCCACGCCTGGATCATCGCCGTCGCCCCGGAGGTCGACGAAGGCAAGACGGAGTCGACGGACGCCCAGAAGGCCGCGGCGAAGACGATCGCCGACCAGGCCCTGAAGGACATCACCACCGGCGGCAAGAAATGGGAAGACGTCGCGAAGGCCATCTCGACCGACAGCTCTAAGCCGACCGGCGGCGATCTGGGCTGGATCGACAAGAACGCGGCTGAGGATCAGGCATTCCTCGATGCGGTCTTCGCCGCCGAGCAGGACAAGCCGACGGCCGTCCTCGCCGGCGAGGACGGGATCTATCGAATCGGGCGCGTCACGGAGATCGCGCAGGCCGCCGTCGACCAGGCCTGGACGACGAAGCTGACCGACGCCGGGCTCAAGATCGAGACCTATCGCAAGGTGGTCGAGACCGAGGTCATTCGCCAGGCGCTCGAGGACAAAGCCATCGCCGACGCAACCAAGGCCGACAAGCAGCGGCAGGTCTCCGAGATCGCGATCCAGGCGCCCCAGTCGCCTCCGGGTGATGAAGCGATCAAGGTTCGCCACATCCTCTACGCGCCGAAGGACGATCCATCGGGCGCCGCCGACCTGCCGGCGGAGGATCCGGCCTGGACGGAGGCCCAGCAGGCCGCGACCGCGTCCTACGAGGAGCTCAAGAAGGACCCGAGCAAGTTCGACGAAAAGGCCCGCAAGGACAGCGACGAGGCGGCTGCCCAGGGCGAGACCGGCAGCGGTGGCAAGCTGCCGTACTTCGACACGGCGAGCATCGCGACGGGCCTTGACCCCGATTTCGCGGCCGCGATCCTCAAGCCCGACCTCCAGCCCGGCCAGCTGCTGGAGCCCATCAAGAGCGCCTTCGGCTGGCATGTCATCCAGGTGATGTATCGCCCACCCGATATCGACCAGATGACGAAGATCCGCGACGAGGCCGTCGCGGGCAAGGATTTCGCGACGCTCGCCCGCGACAACTCCGAGGGCGCGGAGGCCGGCAAGGGCGGCGACAAGGGCTGGGTCGCCCCGGGCCTGATCGATAGCCGCATGATCAAGGCCATCTTCGACACCCCGGTCGGCCAGGTGAGCCAGATTGTCCAGATCAAGGATGGCGGCCTCTTCCTGTACAAGGTCGTCGCGGAGCGGACCCAGACGCCGGATGCGGATCAGCTCTCGACGATCAAATCGCGGGCATTCCAGAACTGGTACGGCGAGAAGAAGGATGCGGTGACGATCACCCGCGAGCTCCTCACCGACCTGCAGTTGGGCTAGCGGCGGACCGTGCTCGACGCGCTTGTCGCCGAAGCGCGGCTCCGCTGGGGGCTCGACCTCGCGGCGGGCCTCCAGGTGATCGCGGCCGAGCGGCTGGTCGCCACCCCGCTCGAGCCGTCGCGACCGGCGCTGATCGTGCCGCTCGGGGTGCTGCGGGCGGAGGTCGAGGGTGGGGCGCCGCCTGAGCCGCTGCCCGGCCGGCATGCCGCGTCAGGGCGTGATCCCGTGGCGCTGATCCGGCGCCTCTACCCGGCCGAGCATTCGATCGGCCGGTTCGGGTCGGCTGATGCCGCCACCGTCGGCGACCTCGGCGCCGACGACCTCCTTAGCCCGA
Source organism: Chloroflexota bacterium (assembly GCA_031369845.1). Lineage (GTDB taxonomy): Bacteria > Chloroflexota > Limnocylindria > Limnocylindrales > CSP1-4 > CF-46. The sequence continues at coordinate 544 of JANMPL010000018.1, read as the reverse complement.
TCTACCTTCCGCCCGTTGCACCCGAGCTCGCCGTGGCCAGTCCCTGGGCGATGCCCTGGATCTCCGCCCGGCTCCGCTTGCCCGACGGCTGCCCGTGGGATCGCGAGCAAACGCACGAGACGCTTCGGAACCACCTTCTCGAGGAGGCCTACGAGGTCTACGACGCGCTCGGGTCGGGGGCCACGCCGGCTCTCGCCGAGGAGCTCGGCGATCTGCTGCTCCAGGTCGTCCTCCACGCGCAGCTGGCCGCGGAGGAAGGGGTCTTCGACCTGACCGACGTCAACGCCGCGATCGCCTCCAAGATCGTCCGGCGCCATCCCCACGTGTTCGGCGACGCAGAGGTCCACACGTCGTCCGACGTCAACCGCCAGTGGGAGCGGATCAAGGCCGACGAGCGATCGGGTGCGAAGGCATCGGACGATCCGGCCGCCCCGGACGCCGGTTCGTTCGGGCCGGCCGAGACGTCGAAGCCGCCGAAGGGAGCCCTCGACGGTGTCAGCCGGATCCTGCCGGCCCTCGCCGCGAGCCAGGAGATGCAGGAGCG
>JANMPL010000614.1:0-2440 GCA_031369845.1 Chloroflexota bacterium | reverse complement strand
CCCAGCTCGACCTGCGCCTGCCGCCGACCGAGGCGCCCGAGCTGCCCCCGCCGTCCGAGCAGGAACGCCTCGCCGACCGCTACGCGATCCTCTCGCTCGACGCCCGCCGTCAGGGGGTCGAGCTGTTCCGCCCGGCGCTCGAACGGCTCGGCGCCGTCCCGAACGCCGCCCTCGCCGAGCGTCGCCAGGGTCCGGTCCGGATCGGAGGCCTGGTCGTCACCCGCCAGCACCCGATGACGGCGAAGGGCACGGTCTTCCTCGCTCTCGAGGACGAGACCGGCATGGTCAACGTCACGCTCTGGCCGGACACCTGGGCGCGGCTGCGCGGCGTCGTCCGCCGCCATGCACTTCTGCTCGTCGACGGCGACCTCCAGCGTGAAGCCTCAGTCGTCAACGTCATCGCCCGGGAGATCAGGCCGCTCATCGAGGTCGCCGAGGCGGCGACGGGTGCACCCGATCGGCCGGACGGCGTGCGCCAGCTCGGCCACGCCGGGATGCGCCGTCTCGGCTGAGACGGCGAACGGTCAGCGGCGGCGGGCCAGCATCGGCCGATCGCCCGAATCGCGCTTGCGAGAGCGGTCATTGGGCTTGCCGGTCGCCCGCACCGTTCGCGACGGACTGGCGAGGGCGAGGAAGCGCTTGTACCACGCTGCTGCGGCCGCATAGAACGCTCCGCCAAGGGTTGCCAGGACGAGCGAGTAGCCGAGGACGTCCGCCGTGAGTGCCGGCGTCGCCGTCGTCGCGCCCGTGGCCGCCTGCTGCATCCCCGGCGTGGACAGGACGAGGATGGCCACAATCGAGGAGATGATGCCGAGCAGGCCACCGATCAGGTAGCTCGCCCGCGGTGCGAGAAAGCCGGCAATGAAGACCGGCGCAACGGGCGGCGGCGCGAGAAAGTACGGAGCCAGCATTCGGCTGACGAGTTCGGTCCCGCCGGTCACCATGAGAGCCGTTGCGGCGCCGAGGATCGTGGCGAGTGGGATCAGAAACGAACGGTGGCGGAGCAGTCGCGGCAGTGCGGCGATGTCGCCACGAACGTCGGCCGGGCGGAAGGCGGTTCTGAGCGCTCCGATGACGCCGGCGCGTCCCGTCGGGCTGGAGGGAGCCGAGGCCGCCGCGGCGCGGTCACGCCTGGGTCCGGGCGAAGGGCGATCGTCGATCGACTCGGAATCCGTGTCGGCCTCCTCGTCCTCGAGGAACCGGGGGTCATCGCTCAGGGTGGCGCGATAGCGGCGGCGCGCCGCGGCGCGGTTGGTCCTCTTGGCGCGGGCCACAGTGCCTCCAGACGGCAGGGAAATGGTGGCCCGTATCGTAGTCCAATTCCCTGCTCCCCCGATGCGGGTGTCCCCCGTGAATGTGCGGTCGATCAGCGGGGCACCGGCGCGCGCTCCGCCGTGCAGACGCGGTGCAGCAGCTGTAAACGCGCCGTGAAGGCCTGATGCATCCCGTGATGAGAGTCCATGGATCAGTGATGCAGGGCGCCCTGCTACAACCTGACCGACTCGCCGGTTCGCGTCCGCCGCATCCCGCCCGCCCCGCCGGGAGGCTCGTTGATGGATCGCGTCCGGCGCGCCGGTCAAATCTTCCTGTTCCTTGTCATCGCCTTGTCGGCCGCGGCGTTCGGCTCGCTCCGGCCGTCTGCTCCGACAAAGGCGGAACGTCTTGCCGCGGCAGTCTCGTGGCCGACGTCGACCGTGCTCGTGTCCGAGGTGATGACCGGAGGAGCCTCCGCATCAGACGAGTTCGCGGAGATCACGAATGCGGGCTCCGTCCCGATCGACCTGACCGGCCACGAGCTGGTCTACGTGACGTCGAGTGGTGGGACGGTCACGCGAAAGGCGGCTTGGTCGACGCCAACGATCCTGGAACCCGGTCGGCATCTCCTCGTAGCGAATGTCCTGGGGACACACGCGGCGATCGCGGACGCCACCTACAGCGGCGGATTCGCCGCGACCGGCGGGGCGGTCGTGCTCAGGCCGGTCGGTGGCGAGGCGGTGGATGCCGTGGGCTGGGGCGATGCGACGAGCACCTTTGTCGAGGGGGTCGCGGCACCGGCTCCGGCAAGCGGATCGAGCATCGAGCGCCTGCCCGGCGGCGCGCTCGGCAACGGTACGGATACGAACAACAATGCGTCCGATTTCGTCGTCAGGACGCCACCGTTCCCACAGAATCTGGCGGCCTCGCCGACGCCCCTTCCGACGCCGACGCCCTCGGCAACGCCCCAACCGACGCCGACGCCCGCTCCGAGCCCGACGATGACACCGACGCCGGCCCCAACGCCCACGCCGACCCCCATCGGGACGCCGACGCCCACACCTACGCCCACCCCGACGCCGACGCCGACGCCAACCCCGACGCCGGCTCCCACCCCGACGCCGACGCCCACCCCGACGCCGACGCCCACCCAGCCCCCCAGCCCGACCGCCGAGCCGATCCTGTC
>JANMPL010000164.1:0-19820 GCA_031369845.1 Chloroflexota bacterium | reverse complement strand
GGGGGTCGGAGGGGGGCGGCGGGGCCGTCGTCGGCGACCGTGCTCGCCGACGCGACGCCGATCTACGACGAGTTCCCCGGCTGGTCGGAGCCGATCCACGCGGTCCGATCGCTCGGCGACCTGCCGGAGAACGCCCGGCGCTACCTGAGCGCCCTCGAGGAGCACGCCGGCGTCCCGATCGTGCTCGTGTCGGTCGGGCCGGAGCGGACGCAGACGATCGAGCGGGCCTGGCGGCCGATGCGCAACCGTCCCGCGGCGCCACCGGCGGCCCCATCTGCGGCCTCGACAGGCGCGAGGGTCGCGAGGTGAGCCGGCCGGTGATGCCGACAAGGATCCTCATCGTCGGCGGCGGTGGCCGCGAGCACGCGCTCGCCTGGAAGCTCGCCTCGGAACCCGGCGTCAATGAGATCGTGGTCGCGCCCGGGTCGGAGGCGATCGGCGAGGAGCCGCGCGCCCGGATCGCGGGCGATGCGGCTGCGCTGGACGCAGACGCGATCGTCGCGGTCGCGCGCCGCCGAGCCGTCGAACTCGTGGTGATCGGGCCGGAGGCGCCCCTCGCCGCTGGCGTCGCCGACGGGCTGCGGGAGGCCGGCATCGCGACGTTCGGCCCATCCGCGGCGGCCGCGCGGATCGAATCGTCGAAGGCCTTCTGCCACGAGGTGGCGGCCGCAGCTGGTGTCGCGATGGCCCGCGCGGCGTCGTTCGTCGATCCGGCCGAGGCGCACGAGTACACACGCTCGGAGGCGGCCCGCGGCGACGGGGTCGTCGTCAAGGCCGACGGACTCGCGTCCGGCAAAGGCGTGACCGTGGCCGAGTCCGCCGACGAGGCCACCGCGGCCATCGACGCGCTGGCGCGGGCCGGTGTCGAGCGAATCCTCGTCGAGGAGCGTCTCCGCGGACCGGAGGCCAGCGTGATCGCGATCTGTGACGGTGAGCGGGCCTTCGCCCTGCCGGCGGCCCGCGACCACAAGCGGCTGCTCGACGGCGACGAAGGGCCCAACACCGGCGGGATGGGCGCGTTCTCGCCGCTCCCCGATCTGTCCGACGACGATGTCGAGACGATCCTGATGACCGTCCACCGACCGCTGCTGGCGGAGCTCGCGCGGCGCGGGACGCCGTTCCGGGGCTTCCTCTACGCAGGCTTGATGCTCACCGCCGACGGCCCGAAGCTCCTCGAGTGCAATGCCCGGCTCGGCGATCCGGAGGCGCAGGTGATCCTGCCGCGCTTGGCGGTTCCGCTAGGGCCGTTGCTGCTCGCGGCGGCGCGCGGCCGGCTCGAAGTGCCCGCGGGTGCGCGCATCGCGGTCCTGCCCGGTGCGGCGGTGGGGATCGTCCTTGCCGCGGGAAGCTACCCCTACGCCCCGGGCCGCGGCGACGCCATCGAAGGGATCGAGGCCGCGCGGGCGACCGGAGCGCTCGTCTTCCACGCAGGGACGCGGCGCGATGCAAGCGGAGGGTTCGCGACGAACGGCGGCCGCGTCCTCACGATGGTTGGGCGCGGGTCGGACCAGGTCGCCGCACGGGCGGTCGCGGAATCGGCGGCTGATGCGATCTCCTGGCCCGGCATGCAGCGCCGGCACGACATCGCCGCGGCCGCGCCGGTCGCCGCCGGGGTCGGCCGATGATTCGCCGCTATACGCTCCCGGAGATGGGCGCGCTCTGGACTGACCGGGCACGGTTCGAACAGATGCTGCGTGTCGAGCTCGCCGTCGCCCGCGCGCAGTCCGCCCGCGGCCAGGTCCCGCCCGAGGCGCTCGCCGCCCTCGAGGCAAAGGCAACCGTCGATCCGGATCGGATCGCCGAGATCGAGAAGACGACCGACCACGACGTCATTGCCTTCGTCTCCCAGGTCGCCGAGTCGGTCGGCCCCGAAGGGCGTTACCTCCATCTGGGGCTGACGAGCAGCGACGTCGTCGACACGGGCCTCGCCCTCCAGCTGCGGGCCGCCGGAGAGCTGCTTCTGCGCGACTGCGATCGTCTCCTGGCGGCGCTCATCGCCCGCGCTCGGGCGGAGGCAGAGACGCTGATGATGGGCCGGACCCATTCGGTCCACGCCGAGCCGATCACGCTCGGCCTGAAGCTGGCCGGCTGGGCGTTCGAGCTCGACCGCGGCCGCCGCCGCCTGGCCGTCGCCGTCGAGGAGATCGGGACGGGCAAGATCTCGGGGCCCGTCGGGACCTACAGCCACCTCGGGCCCGATATCGAGGCGGAGGTCCTCGCCGAGCTCAGGCTGCACGCGGATCCGGCGAGCACCCAGATCGTCCAGCGCGACCGCCACGCCGCGCTTCTGACGGCGATCGCGATCCTCGGCGGCAGCCTCGAACGCTTCGCGACGGAGATCCGGAACCTCCAGCACACCGAGATCGGCGAGCTCCAGGAGCCGTTCAAGGTCGGCCAGAAGGGCTCGTCGGCGATGCCCCACAAGCGAAACCCGATCCTGTCGGAGCGGATCGCGGGGCTGGCCCGGCTCCTCCGCGGCTACGCCCACACGGCCCTCGAGGACCAGCCGCTCTGGCACGAGCGCGACATCAGCCACTCCTCGGCGGAGCGAGTGATCCTGCCCGACGCTACGATCCTCCTCGACTACATGCTCGTCCGGATGACCGGGCTCATCGAGGGTCTCGTCGTCCGCAGCGAGCGGATGCGGGAGAACATCGAGCGGGGCCTCGGCCTCCACGCCAGCAGCCGGGTCCTCGTCGCGCTCGTCGAGCGTGCCGGCCTGTCGCGCGAGGAGGCGTACGCAGTCGTCCAGCGCGCGGCGCTTCGAGCCGCCGACGAGCGTCGCCCGCTCCGAGAGCTGCTCGCCGTGGACCCGACCGTCGCCAAGAAGCTCCGCCTCGCGGAGCTCGACGCCTGCTTCGACGATTCCGCGTTCCTTCGCCACGTCCCCACGGTCATCGCGAGACTCGACAGCCTGGAGGCCGAGATCCATGCAACTCGCTGAAGCCTTCCTGCGATCCGGCAAGGTCCGCGACCTGTACGAGCTGCCGGACCACCGGATGGTCCTCGTGGCGTCCGACCGGATCAGCGCGTTCGACGTCGTCCTGCCGACGGAGATCCCCGACAAGGGCCGCGTCCTCACCGGGATCTCCCGCTTCTGGTTCGGTGAGACTGCCTCGATCATCCGAAACCACTTGCTCGACACCAACCCGCCGGTCATCGGCGCGGCGTTCGCGGCCGAGGGGGCCGCACTGGACGAGATCGGCTCCCTCGACGCGCTCCGCGGCCGGGTCATGATCTGCCGGCCCGCCCAGGTCCTCCCGATCGAGGCCGTCGTCCGCGGCTACCTCGCCGGCTCCGGCTGGAAGGAATACCGCGACCGCGGGACTGTCTGCGGGATCCGCCTGCCGGACGGCCTCCGCGAGAGCGACCGACTCCCGGAGCCGATCTTCACGCCCGCGACGAAGGCCCCGATCGGCGAGCACGACGAGAACATCAGCTTCGACGGGATGATCGACCACCTTGCGGCGACCTGGCCGGACCCGGAAAGCGGCCGGCCCACCGCAGCGGCGCTCGCCGAGGAGGTCCGCGACGTCTCACTCCGCCTCTATCGCTACGGGGCAAGCGTCGCCGAGCGGAAGGGCGTGATCCTGGCCGACACGAAATTCGAGTTCGGCTTCGGGGGTGGCGAGGAGCTCGGGTCGCCGGCGGAGCGGACGGGCGCGCAGGTCCAGGGGATGTTTGCGGGACTGGACGACCAAGGCAGGCTCAAGTCCAACCTGATGCTCATCGACGAGGTCCTGACGCCGGATTCGTCCCGCTTCTGGGACGCCGCGGCATACGAGCCGGGCCGACCGGCCGCGAGCTTCGACAAGCAGTTCGTCCGCGATTGGCTCGAGGCGCAGCCATGGGACAAGACTGCGCCCGGACCGGAGCTCCCGAGGGACATCGTTGACGGGACGCGGGCACGCTACGTCGAGGCCTTCGAGCGGATCACCGGCGCGAGCTTCGATCGCTACCTGGCGGAGGACACGATCGGCCGATGAGCATGGACTTCCGATTCGCCGTCAACGTCACCCCGAAGGAGGGCATTCTCGATCCGCAGGGGCGGGCGGTCGAGAGCAGCCTCGGTCACCTCGGGATCGAGGGAGTCTCCGCGGTGCGCGTTGGCAGGCGGGTCGAGCTAACAGTGGCGGCCGACGACGTGGCCGCCGCGCGAGCGACGGTGGAGCGGCTCGCCGCGGAGCTCCTCTCGAACCCGCTCATCGAGTCGTACGTCGTCGAGGAGGTCGAGGCGACATCGTCGATCGTCGGGGCTCACGCATGACGGTTCGGATCGGGGTCGTCGTCTTTCCGGGCTCGAATCGGGACATCGATGCGGTCAACGCGCTGGAGGTCGCCGGCGCAGAGCCGGTCATCCTGTGGCACGAGTCGGCGTCCCTGGAGGGCGTCGCAGGCGTGATCCTGCCGGGCGGCTTCGCCTATGGCGATTACCTCCGGGCGGGGGTGATCGCCCGATTCAGCCCGGTGATGCGGTCGGTGGCTGGCTTCGCCGGTGAGGGCGGGCTCGTCCTCGGGATCTGCAACGGGTTCCAGGTCCTGACCGAGGCGCACCTTCTGCCCGGCGCGCTGCTGCGCAATCGCGGCCTCCGTTTCGTTTCGCGTGAGGTGTCGATCGTCCCGGTGCGGCTCGACACCCCGTTCACCCGAGCGATCGGCGAGCGCCGGCCGCTGCGGATGCCGGTCGCCCACGGCGAGGGCTGTTTCTACGCCGACGCCGCCACGCTCGACGAGCTGCAACGGGACGGCCAGGTGCTGTTCAGCTACGCCCGGGCAGATGGGACGACGGCGGACGAAACCGACAACGCCGCCAATCCGAACGGATCCATGCGGGCGATTGCCGGTGTCATGAACGCGGCGGGCAACGTCGCCGGGCTCATGCCACATCCCGAGACCGCGGTCGAGTCGATCCTGGGATCGGCCGACGGCCTCGGGATCATCCGCTCCTTCGTCGACAGCGCCGCCGAGCGGGCGACGGCCGGAGCACCGGTCGAGGTTGGGGCCCGATGACACTGGCGGAGCCCGTGGCCGATCCGGCAATCGAGCCGCTCCACCGCCGCCTCGGCGTCACCGAAGAGGAGCTCGACGCCATCCGGGACCGCCTCGGCGGCCGCGTGCCGAACGATCTCGAGCTCGCGATGTTCAGCGTCATGTGGAGCGAACACTGCTCGTACAAGAGCTCCAGGCCCCTCCTCCGGACGCTGCCGACCGCGGGCGAGGACGTCGTGGCGGGCCCGGGCGAGAACGCCGGGGTGATCTCGATCGGTGACGGGCTCGCGGTCGCATTCAAGATCGAGTCCCACAACCACCCCAGCGCGGTCGAGCCGTACCAGGGCGCAGCGACCGGCGTCGGGGGCATCCTCCGCGACATCTTCACGATGGGCGCTCGGCCGATCGCCGTCCTCGACGCGCTCCGCTTCGGCGACCCGTCGTCGGCCCGGACGCGGCACCTCGTCGACGGGGTCGTCCGGGGCGTCGGCGGCTACGGCAACTGCGTCGGTGTGCCGACGGTCGGCGGCGAGCTCGTCTTCGACCCGAGCTACGAGGGCAATCCGCTCGTAAACGTCATGGCGATCGGCCTCCTTGAGGAGCGGCTCCTCACCCGCGCGGCGGCGCCCGGCCCGGGCAACCTCGTGGTGCTCTTCGGCTCGACGACAGGCCGTGATGGGATCGGCGGGGCGAGCGTCCTCGCCAGCGCCACGTTCGGCGAAGCCGGGACCTCGAAGCGCCCCAGCGTCCAGATCGGCGAGACCTCAGGCCGATGGCTAGCGGGAGCGTCGCCTCGGCCTTCGGTGGGTCACGCCACGACTCAATCAAAGAGACCGTCGGTTCAGATCGGCGATCCGTTTGCCGAGAAGCTGCTGATCGAGGCGTCGCTCGAGTTGATCGAGCGCGGCCTCGTCGAGGGGCTGCAGGACCTGGGCGCGGCTGGGATCACCTGTGCGACCTCGGAGACGGCCGACCGGGCGGGGACGGGGATGCGCATCGAGCTGGGAGCGATTCCGCGCCGCGAGCCGGACATGGAGCCGTTCGAGGTGATGATCTCGGAATCGCAGGAGCGGATGCTCGCGATCGTCCGACCCGACCGTTGGGACGCGGTCCGCGCGGTCTGCGAGCGCTGGGGCCTGCCGGTCGCGGTGATCGGCCGGGTCACCGACGACGGCGATATCGCGGCGGTCGACGGCGATCGAGAGCTCGCCAGGGTGCCGGCAGCTGCTCTCACGAGCGACGCGATCGTCCATGAGCGGCTGGCCGCGCCGCCGCCCCGCACCCGATCCGCTCCCGCGCCAGGCGCGCCGGCCGAGGAGGCCGGGCACCTGCCGGAGCGTGGCATGGACCCGGGCGCGGTCCTTCTCGCCCTCATTGGATCGGCCAACCTGTCGGCTCGCCGGCCTGTCTTCGAGCAGTACGACTCCACCGTCCAGGCGAACACGGTCGCCGGGCCCGGCCAGGGTGCCGCGGTCCTCCGCGTGAAGGGGACGTCGAAGGCCCTCGTCGCCACCACCGACGGGAACCAGGCGGTCGGTGTGAGCGATCCGTGGCTCGGAGCTGCGATGAGCGTCGCCGAGGCCACCCGCAACGTGTCGATCACCGGGGCCCGGCCGCTCGGTGTGACGAACTGCCTCAACTTCGGCGACCCGACCCGACCCGAGGCGTTCTGGCAGCTCGCGGAGGCCGTCCGCGGCGTCGGCGACGCGTGTCGGGCGCTCGGCCTGCCCGTCACCGGCGGCAACGTCTCGCTCTACAACGAATCGCCGGGCGGCTCGATCGCCCCGACGCCCGAGATCGGCGTCGTCGGCCTGCTCGAGGATGTCGATCGACTCGTTCGGCCGGCCTTCCGTGCCGAAGGCGACACGGTCGTCCTCGTCGGCGAGGCGACGCCCGGTCTTGCGGGCAGCGAGTACGCCCGACTCGCGGGAGTGGCGTCCGAGGACGGCCCACCGACCCTGGATCTCGGCCTGGAGGCAGCGGTCCAGGCGTTCGTCCGGGAGGCGGCCGGCCGGGGACTCGTCGCCTCTGCCCAGGACGTCGCCGGTGGCGGCCTCGCGGTCGCCCTCGCGGAGAGCGCGATCTGGGCCGACGGGGATCGCGGGCTCGGCGCCCGCCTGCGGCTTGGGATCGCGAACTCGCCGGCCGTCGACCTCTTCGGCGAGAGTCCATCCCGGATCCTCGTGTCGGCCTCGCCGCGCTACGTCCCGGCGCTCCTGCTGCTCGCGCGCCAGCACGGCCTCGTCGCGGAGGAACTCGGTTCAGTCGGCGGTGAGCGGCTCGTCGTAGAGCTCGCCGGGTCCGGAGCCACGGGCGCCGCGGAGGAGCGGGGGAGCCGGGTTGCTGATGAGCTCGACGTGGCTGTCGCCGATCTCCGGCACGCCTGGGAGACCGGGCTGTCGGGGGCCCTCGGCTGGGACGGTCACTGAGATGTGCGGCGTCTTCGGGGCGGTCATGCCGCCAGGCTCCGGCGCCGAGGCCGCGGCCGTCGCCGCGCTCGGCCTGTTCGCTCTCCAGCACCGCGGCCAGGAGTCGGCCGGGGTCGCGGTCAGCGACGGCGAGCAGCTCATGCTCTACAAGGACCTTGGGATGATCAGCTCAGTGCTCGACGAGCGCCGAATCCCCTCGCTCCGCGGCGACCTCGCGATCGCCCATTGCCGCTACTCGACAACCGGCTCGACGGTCTGGGAGAACGCCCAGCCGACGTTCCGGCTCGGGCCGCGCCGGGCGATCGCCGTCGGCCACAACGGCAATCTCGTGAACACGCGCGAGCTTCTCGCGTCGTTGAGCGGCGGCCGCGGACGCCTCCCGGCCTCGACCGACACGGAACTCCTGACCGCACTCCTCGCCGACGAGCCGGCGGCCGACACCGTCGACGCCCTGGTCCGCGTCCTGCCGCGGGTCCGGGGTGCGTACAGCCTCGTCGTCCTCGATGAGCGCCGTGTGATCGGCGTCCGGGACCCGTTCGGGTTCCGCCCGCTCGTGCTCGGTCGGTTGCCGTCGGACGGCGGCGACGCGTCGAACGTCCCGAACGGCGGGCTGTGGGGCGACGAGGACGGCAGCGCCGGCTGGTGCCTTTCCTCGGAGACGGCCGGCCTCGACATCGTCGGCGCCGAGTACGTCCGCGACGTCGAGCCGGGCGAGATCGTCATTCTCGAGGCCGGCCGAAGCCCGCGGTCCGTCCGCTACGCCGAAGCCAGCCCGGCGCTCTGCGTCTTCGAGCTCATCTACTTCGCCCGGCCGGACTCGTACATGGAGGGCCGCAACCTGTACGAAGTCCGCCGCCGGATGGGGATGCAGCTCGCCGACGAGCACCCCTCGACGACGGACCTGGTCATGCCCGTGCCCGACACGGGCGCCCCGGCCGCCGCTGGCTACGCCGAGGCATCGGGCATTCCGTACCGCGAAGGCCTCGTCCGCAACCGCTACAGCGGCCGGACGTTCATCCAGCCCTCTCAGACCATGCGCCAGCGGGGCGTGACGATCAAGCTCAACCCGCTCCGCGAAGTCGTGCGCGGCAAACGCCTGACAGTGGTCGATGACTCGATCGTTCGGGGCACGACGACGAAACAGATCGTCTCGATCCTGCGCAAAGCCGGCGCCGCGGAGGTCCACGTCCGGATCAGCGCGCCACCGATCTACCACCCGTGCTTCTACGGCATCGACACGCAGGTCGAGACGGAGCTGATCGCGGCGACGCACTCGGTGGAGGAGATCCGCGAGTTCATCGGCGCGGATTCGCTCGGTTACCTCTCGATCCGCGGCGTCCTCGCCGCCCTGGAGCTGCCGTACGAGCGGTTCTGCTTCGCCTGCTTCGACGGCCGCTACCCGGAGCCGGTCCCGTACGACGCGGCGAGTCGCAAGTTCATCCTCGAGGAACCACTACCTGTCCGTGGTTGAGCCGCGCCGCTCCGCGTATGTTGCAGCCGGGGTTGACGTCGACGCCGGCGATCGGGCCGTCGAGCTCATGCGGGCCGCCGTCGAGAGCACCCATCGTCCAGAAGTGCTCGGCGGCCTCGGTGGGTTCGGCGGGGCGATCACGCTCCCCGCCGGGTTCCGGGAGCCGGTCCTGGTCGCGTCGACCGATGGGGTCGGGACCAAGACGGCGATTGCGGCGGCGCTTGGACGCTACGACACGATCGGGATCGACCTCGTCGCGATGTGCGCCGACGACGTCGTCTGCAGCGGCGCCGAACCGCTGTTCTTCCTCGACTACGTGGCTGTCGGGCGGCTCGACCCGCCGCAGGCCGCGGAGCTCGTCGGCGGCGTGGCTGCGGGCTGCCGCGAGGCGGGCTGCGCCATAGTCGGCGGCGAGACCGCGGAGCACCCCGGACTCATGGACCCGACGTCGTTCGACCTCGCGGGCTGCTGTGTCGGGGTCGTCGAGCGGGATCGGCTGATCGATGGGAGTGCCGCCCGGGCCGGCGACGCGATCGTCGGCCTTGCCTCGAGTGGGCTGCACGCCAACGGCTTCTCGCTGGTTCGCAGCCTCCTCGCGCAATGGGACCTCGACCTCGCCCGGCCGTACCAGGAGCAGCTGCTGCTGACGCTTGGCTCGGACGCGGCCGCCGCGACCATCGCCGCTGAGCCGGAGCATGGCCTGGCCACCCTCGGCGAAGTGCTCCTGGCGCCGACGACGATCTACGTCCGGCCGATCCTCGCGTTGCGCAAGACGCTCAACGTCCTCGGCACTGACATCCATGGCCTCGCCCATATCACCGGTGGCGGCCTGCCCGGCAACGTGCCGCGGGCGCTGCCGCCGGGGCTCGGTGCACGGCTGGACCCGGGTCGCTGGCGGATGCCGTCGATCATGCGGCTGCTCGGGGCGCTCGGCGGGCTCGACGAGGTGGAGATGCGGGCGACGTTCAATGGCGGGATCGGGATGGTGGTCGTCGTCGCCCAGGAGGCGGTCGACGCGACGATCGCGAGCATCGAGGCCGGAGGAACCCTCGCAACGGTCATCGGCGAGGTCGTGCCGGTGGATCAGCTCGACGGCGCGCGGTACAGCGAGGCGCCCGCGACGTGAGCGGCCGGATCGCGGTGGCGGTGTCGGGGGCGGGATCCAACCTTCGGGCTATTCACGCTGCCGCAGGTCGCGGCGAGCTCGGCGGGGAGATCGTCCTCGTCGTGGCCGACCGACCGTGTCCGGCGATCGACTGGGCCGGGGAGCAGGGTGTACCGACGGCGATCATCGATGGTGGCGACGACGTCGCCCTCGCGGCGCGTCTGGCCGACGCCGCTCCGGACGCGATCGTCCTCGCCGGCTACATGCGTCTCATCGGCCCGACGGTCCTCGCCGCCTATCCCGGCCGAATCCTCAACACGCACCCATCGCTCCTGCCGGCGTTTCCCGGCTCGCATTCCGTGCGCGATGCGCTCGCCCACGGGGCGGCGATCACCGGGGCGACGGTCCATCTCGTCGACGAGACGCTCGACGGCGGCCCGATCGTCGCCCAGGAGGCGGTCCCGATCCTGCCGGACGACGACGAGGCCACCCTTCACGCCCGGATCCGCGCAGTCGAGCACCGCATTCTGCCCCGCGCGGTGGCACTCCTGATCGGCGACGCCCTCTCTGTAGACCCCGATGGGCGCCGCGTCAGGCTCGATGTCGGGCGGGCGGATGAGGCGGTCCCGACGCCTCGGCGGGCCCTCCTGTCGGTTTCGGACAAGACCGGGCTCGTCGAGCTCGGACAGGGCCTCGTCAACGCCCGCTTCGAGCTCGTCTCGACCGGAGGAACCGCGCGCGCCCTTCGCGAAGCGGGCCTCCCCGTCACGGACGTCGCCGCGGTGACGGGCTTCCCGGAGATGCTCGACGGACGGATCAAGACGCTCCATCCCCGCGTTCACGGCGGCATCCTGGCCGATCGGCGGATCGCCGATCACCGGCACCAGCTCCTCGCGGCCGCGATCGCACCCTTCGAGCTCGTCGTCGTCAATCTCTACCCGTTCGCCGCCGCCGCCGAACGCCCGGGAATCACGTTCGATGAGCTCGTCGAGGAGATCGACATCGGCGGCCCGTCGATGGTCCGGGCGGCTGCGAAGAACCACGCGTCGGTCGCCATCGTCATCTTGCCCGACCGATATCCGGCGGTTCTCGCGGCCATCGTGGAAGAGGGGAGCGTCCCGGCCGGGCTCCGCGCCGCGCTCGCCGTCGAGGCCTTCCGCCACACGGCCGCCTATGACGCCCGGATCGCCGCCGAGCTGCCCGGTCGGATGGCGGAGGCGGGTCTCGAGCTTCCGGACGAGCCCGGGCTTCCCGGCGCCGCCGATCCGTATCCCTCGAGCGTGACGATCGCCCTCGAGAAGGTCGAGACCTTGCGCTACGGCGAGAACCCTCACCAGGTCGCTGCGCGCTATCGCCGGCCGGGCGCGGGCGCCGACGACGGGCCGTTCGCGACCGGCGCCGCCCCGCTCCAGGGCAAGCAGCTCTCGTACAACAACGTCCTCGACGCATCGGCGGCTGCGGCGATCGGCCGCACGCTCGATGACGCCGGCTGCGTGATCGTCAAGCACACGAACCCGTGCGGCGCCGCGGAGCGCGACACCCTGGCCGGCGCCTGGGCCGCGGCGCTCGCGGGCGATCCCGTGTCGGCGTTCGGGGGCGTCGTCGCGCTGAACCGCGAGGTCGATCGCGCAACGGCCGTTGGGCTGGTGAGTATCTTCCTCGAACTCGTCGTCGCCCCGGGCTTTTCCGCCGAGGCCCTCGCTCTCCTCGCCACGAAGCCCAATCTCCGGCTCATCGCCGATCCGTCACTAGCGGCGGGCACTGCGGCACTCCCGGGGCGGGACCGGGACCCGCTCGGCTCGATCCGGACGGCCGGCGGCGCCGTCCTCGTCACCGCCCCGGACACGGCACTCGACGATCCCGAGACATGGCAGGTCTGCACGACCCGTCACCCGACCGACCCCGAGTGGCGCGACCTCCAGCTCGCCTGGCGCCTCGTCCGCGCGGTCACCTCGAACGCGATCGTCCTCGTCCGGGACCGGGCCCTTGTCGGGCTCGGCTCCGGCCAGACGAGCCGGGTCGACGCCGCCCGCCAAGCCGTCGACAAGGCCCTCGCGGTCAGCGGCGAGGCGGTTCTCCGGGGAGCCTCGTGCGCATCGGACGCTTTCTACCCGTTCCCCGACGGCGTCGACGTCTGCATCGGCGCGGGGGTCACGGCGTTCGTCCAGCCCGGCGGCTCGATGCGAGACGCCGAAGTGATCGCCGCAGCAGAGAATGCGGGGGCGACGATGCTGCTGACTGGGGTCCGGCACTTCCGCCACTGAGCAGACGAGCATCGCGGGGCTTCCGTTTGCGCGCCGACCATCGGACAATTGCGCGAAGAGCCCCGGATGGAGGCAGGCGATGGGCATTCCCGCCACGAACGAGGAAGTGGTGCGCCGCTACCTGGAGACGTCCGCGTCGAAGGACTTCGGAGCCCTAGCCAGCCTGCGGCACCCCGACTGGCAGTCGCTCTGGCCGCAGTCCGGCGAACGCGTCGTCGGCCACGCCCACTGGGCGGAGATCGCCCAGGACTACCCGGGTGGCTTACCCGAGGTCAGTCTGGATCGCCTGATTGGTTCGGAGGATCGCTGGGTCGTTACGCCGGGCAACACCGTGGCTCGAGTAGCGGGCACCGGCGACTTCTGGTGGGGCGAGTGGCGGATGCGATATCCCGACGGCAAGATCTACCAATGCGTCGCACTCCTGGAGCTGCGCGACGGCCTCGTCTGGCGCGAGACGGTGTACTGGGCCGAGCCGTTCGATGCGCCGGATTGGCGACGCCAGCTCGTCGCGTTGACGGACCAGCCGGCCGATTGACGTGACCCTCACCGCGGACTCGATCGAGATCGGCACGCGGCCGACGACCGTCGACGACGTCGTCCTGATCGCCGACGGCGCCTCGCCGGTCCTCACCGCGGACGCCGTCGAACGGATCAATGCCGGGCGCGCGGTCGTCGACGAGCTCGTCGGGGGCGATGAGCTCATCTACGGCCTGAACACCGGACTCGGCCACATGCGTGACGTCCGGATGCCGCTCGAGACGCTTGGCGCCTACCAGGAGGCGATCGTCGTGGGGCACGACGGCGCGTTCGGGGAGCCCCTCTCAACACGGGTCGTGCGAGCGGCGATGGCCGTCCGGCTCGTCGGAATCGCGCAGGGCGGGAGCGGCGCGAGCCTGGCGGTCGCCGAGATGCTCGTCACGATGCTGGATCGCGGGGTCCACCCGATCGTGCCGGCGATCGGCTCGGTCGGCGCGTCCGATCTGATGCACATGGCGGCGATCGCCCAGGTCGCAACGGGCCGAGGACAGGCCGAGTTTCATGGTGAGGTGCTTTCCGGGCGCGAGGCGCTCACCCGGGCCGGTCTGGATCCCCTCGCCCTCAAGCCGAAGGACGGGCTCGCGTTCATCTCCGCCAACGGCGTCTCGGTCGGCTGGGCCGCACTCGTCGCCCGGCGCGCCGAGGCGGTGGCCGACCTGGCCGACCTCGTCGTCTCGCTCAGTCTCGAGGCGACCGAGAGCAATCTCTCGATCGTCGACAAGGTCGCCGCCGCCGCGAAACCCGTTCCCGGCCAGGCCGAGTCCGCCCAGCGGATCCGGGTCTTCCTGGCCGGGAGCACCCGTTGCACGGGTCCGCAGCGCTCGGTGCAGGATCCGCTCTCGTTCCGAGTCGCACCGCAGGTCCATGGCGCCTACCGCGAGTTCGCCCGATTCCTCCGCAGCGCCGTGGAGATCGAGCTCGCGGCGATGGACGACAACCCGCTCGTGGACGCGGCCGCGAATCGGATGATCAGCAACGGCAACTTCCACCCGATCGCGATGGCTCTCGCGGCCGACGCCCTGCGGCCGGCGATCGCCCACGTCGGCCAGCTGAGCGATCGGCGGATGAACCACCTCTGGCCAACGCTCCTCGAGCGGATCGACCTCACGAGCCCGGAGGCGATGCTCGCCGCGACGGAGCTGGGCGGCCCGTTGCTGCGCTACGCCGCCGCGACCCGGGCCGCGGAGCTCCGCGAGATCGCCGGCCCGGTCACGCTCGACATCGCTCCCCTCGACATCGGTGTGGAGGATCACGCCACGAACGCCGTCAGCGCGGCGAGGCGCACGGACGAGGCGCTCGACCGCCTCGAGGACGTCCTCACGGTTGAATTGATCCTCGCCTGGCAGGTCCTCGTCACGGCGTCGGTGTCCCTGGCGACGGGCCTCGGCACGAAGGCCGCGGTCGAGGCGCTCGAGCGGGTCGCGCCGCCCGGCCCGTTGCGCGCCGCATCCGCTCGGTTCCACGCGGCCGTCCGAGCCTCGCTCCACGACACGGTCCTGGCCGCGGCCGAGGAGGCCATCGCGGGATGACCTCGGCGGCTCCGGGCGGGGGAGCGGCCGATCGCGGGGGAGCGGCCGACGCCCGCGACCGGGCGGTCGACCCCCGAGCGATCATCCTCGTCGCGGTCCTCGCTGCCTTCACGGCAAATGTCGACCTCAGCATCGTCAACCTCGCCCTGCCCGTCGTCGGGCGTGCGTTCGAGGTCGGTCAGTCCGAGCTCGCCTGGACGGTGAACGCCTACGTGCTCCCGTACGCAGTGTCGATCCTGGCGGTCGGCAAGCTGGCCGATGGGTTCGGCCACCGGCGCGTGCTCGCGATCGGGGCGCTGTTGTTCCTCGTCGGCTCGCTCGTCGCCGCGGGGGCGCCCGGCTACCCGGTCCTCCTCGCCGCACGCGCGATCCAGGGGCTGGGCGGCAGCGCGCTGCTGACGGTCGGCCTGGCGATCATTTCGGCGAACTTCAGCGGCGCGGAGCGTGGCCGCGCTCTGGGCCTCTACTTCGCCGCCGGGGCGTCCGCCGCGGTGGTCGGGCCGCTGATCGGCGGCTGGCTGGCGTCGATCGCGGGCTGGCAGGCGATCTTCTGGAGCCAGGTGCCGCTGGCGGCGCTCGTGGCCCTGGCGGCCTTCGTGCTGCTGCCGGCCACGGCGCGCGGCACGCGCCGCTCGCTCGACGTCCCCGGACTCGTGCTCGGGAGCGTCGTGCTCTTCGCGATCAACGGAGCCCTCCTGCAGGCCGATGGCTGGGGCTGGACCTCGCCCGCGATCATCGGCCTGTGGGTCGCTGCGGTGGCGGCGCTCGTCGCGTTCGTCGTCCGCGAGCGAGCCGCGGCAGAGCCCGCGGTCCGGCTGTCAGTGTTCCGCAGCCGCGTCTTCGTCGCGTCCGCGCTCGTCGGCGCAGCGGCGTGGTTCGGCATTCTTTCGGGCTCTGTCCAGCTCGCGATTTATCTCCAGACGATCCGCGGCCTCGACGCGACGCGGGCCGCGCTGGTGCTGCTGCCGTGGCCGCTCGTCGCGGGACTGCTCTTCCCGCG
This sequence comes from Chloroflexota bacterium, assembly GCA_031369845.1. GTDB lineage: Bacteria > Chloroflexota > Limnocylindria > Limnocylindrales > CSP1-4 > CF-46. The sequence goes on along the minus strand of JANMPL010000164.1, from coordinate 4,496 downwards.
GTCGGGAGCGATCGTCGCCAGGCTCGGCACGGAGCGGGTGATGATCGGCAGCCTCGTGATCGCGGCGCTGGCGGCCGCGCTGATGATCGGCTTCGGGGCGACGACGCCACTGCCGATCGTGTCGCTCGTGGCTGCGATCGGCGGCGTGCCGATCGCGCTCGGGGTTACCGCCAGCACGATCCGCGCCCTGGCCGAATTCCCGGCAGCGGAGGCGGGAATCGCATCGGCCGTCTTCAACAGCCTGCGACAGGTCGGGTCGTCGCTCGGGGTCGCCATTCCTGCCGCGGTCTTCGATGCGGCCGCCGCCGGGAGTCCGGGCGCCGGAGCCTCGGAGGCAGGGTCGAGCGCCGCGTTCGCCAGCCGGGCGGTGGTCTTCGTCGTCTGCCTCGTGCTCGTTGTCGCGATCCTGCCGCGCGTGGGAGCCAGGAATTCCTCGCTGGCCGCTCCGGCCTGATTGGCGGAGTCGCCGCTGCCCTCGCGCGGCCGCCCTCGCACTGGACCGCGCTTGACCACGCCTCGCCGGGTCCGGCATGATCGGGACGTGGAACGCTGCGGGAGCCTCATGGCGATGCCCGGGCGGCTCCGCCTCGGACGTTCCTGACCGGACGCCGCAGGTGGGTGGCCGCCGTTTCGCCTTCCGCCCAGCGCGATTGCGCCCAGCCCGTCACCCAGGAACCGTTCCATGCCTGATCGCTACTACCTGACGACCTCGATCGCCTACGCCAACAACAAGCCCGGCATCCATACCTTGTACGAGGTCATCGGCGCCGACGTCCTCGCCCGCTGGCACCGGATGCTTGGCGACGACACGCTCTTCCTGACCGGCACCGACGAGCACTCGATCAACATCGCCCAGACGGCCATCGACGCCGGCCGGGCACCGCGCGACTTCGTCGACGAGCAGGTCGGCTACTTCAAGGCCGCCGAGGACGCCCTCGGGATCAGCGCGGACCGGTTCATCCGGACGACCGACCCCGATCACATGGAGGCGGCCCGGGAGATGATCCGGCGGGCCTATGCCGCGGGCGACATCTATCTCGGGACGTACGAGGGCTGGTACTGCCCGAACGAGGGCTTCCTCAACGCGACGGACGTCCAGGAGACGGCCCGCGGAACGATTTGCCCGAACCACCCCGACGTTCCGCTCCAGTGGCTGACCGAACGGAACTGGTTCTTCCGCCTGTCGGCCTACCAGGAGCGCCTCGAGCGCCATTTCGCCGAGCATCCCGACTTCGTCCAGCCCGACTACCGGCGCAACGAGATGCTCGGCTTCATCCGCGGCGGCCTCCAGGACTTCTCGATCAGTCGCGAGAAGACTCCGGGCCGCTGGGGGATCCCGTTCCCGATCGCCGAGAACGGCGAGACCGCCCGCCGCGAGGACGGCTCGTGGGATCCGGAGGCCGGTGTCATCTACGTCTGGTATGACGCGCTGATCAACTACATCACCGGGGCCGGCTTCCCGGCCGACATGGCGTCGTTCGAGAAATGGTGGCCGGCCGATCTCCACGTCATCGGCAAGGACATCGCCCGGTTCCACGCGGTCTTCTGGCCGGCGATGCTGTGGAGCGCCGGTCTCGAGGCGCCGCGCCACGTCTGGGTCCACGGCTTCCTCATGGCCGCTCACGGCGAGCGGATGAGCAAGAGCCGCGGAAACTTCCTCGATCCGGGCGACTTCGTGGCCGCGTTCGGGAGCGACGGTGCTCGCTATGTCGTCCTCCGCGAGGTGCCGTTCGACAAGGACGCCGAGGTCAGCTGGGACTCGTTCGTGCGGCGCTACAACGCCGATCTCGCGAACGACTTCGGCAATCTCGTCAACCGGACGGTGTCGATGGCGAATCGCTACCTCGGCGGGGAGCGACCCGGACCCGGCCTCGCCACACTGGAAACCGTCTGGACCGAGCGGCTCGCGGCCTACCAGGCGGCCATCGAGCGGAATCTCCTGCACGAGGCGCTCGCCGAGCTCTGGGAGTTCGTCGGCGCCGCGAACCGGCTCGTCGACGCGGAGAAGCCATGGGAGCTCGCCAAGGCCGCGAAAGCGGACGATGTCGCGGCCGACGAGCGCCTGCGTGGCGTTCTAGGCGACCTCGTGGAGGCCTGTCGGCTCCTCGGCCTGGCCGCCGCGCCGTACTTGCCGGCGACCGCGCCACGCGTCCTCGCCCAGCTGGGCTACGACTACCCATATGCCGTGGACGGCAACGCCGGCCCGCCGATCCTCGAGGAACTCCGCTGGGGCGTCCACGCCACCGAGCCGGGCCGCCTCGCCGCGCCGGAGCCGCTCTTCCCCCGCCTTGACCTCGGTTCCGAGGCCACGTGACCGCTTCGATGCGCCTCGTCGACAGTCACTGCCATCTCCAGGCCGACCGGTTCGACGGCGATCTCGACCTCGTCGTCGGTGGCGCCCGCCTCGCGGGCGTCGAGCGGATCCTGGTCCCGGGCTGGGACATCGCGTCCTGCCGGCGCGCCCTCGAGGTCGTCGAGCGATTCGCATGGCTCGATGCGGCCGTGGGGGTCCATCCCCATGACGCCGCGAACGTCGACGAGGAGGGCTGGGCTGAGATCGTTGCCCTCGCGGCCGACCCGCGGGTCGTGGCGATCGGGGAGACCGGGCTGGACTACGACCGAGTCTTCTCGCCGGTCCTCGCTCAGCTCGCGAACCTGCGCCGGAATCTCCGCCTCGCGCTCGAAACGGGAAAACCGGCGATCCTCCACTGCCGATCGTCCGACGGCCGGCGCGATGCCCAGGACGCGCTGTTCGCCGAGCTCCGGGCGTTCGGGAGCGAGCCGCCCACGGTCATCGTCCACTCGTTCTCCGGCCCGCTCGACTACGCCGGGTCGATGCTCGAGCTGGGCGCGGCGATCAGTTTCTCGGGGCTCGTGTTCCGGGCAGGGGAGGAGGCCTCGGCCGACGTCGCGCGGTTGACGCCGACCGACCGGATCCTCGTCGAGACCGATTCGCCGTTCCTGTCGCCGCCCGGCGCGCCACGGAGCCGGAATGAGCCCGAATGGGTCGCGGTGACCGCACGCTGGGTCGCCGAGCGCCGAGGCGTGGAGGAGGACGCATTCGGCGAGCAGCTGGTGGCGAATTACGACCGGATTCTCGCCGGGCGTGCACATCTGACGAGTGGAACACCCTGAGGCGCCGATTCTGCAGCTTTTGGCTCGCCGGGCGTTCAGGAACGACCGATTCGGGTCCGAATCGGCCTCCAAACCTGCCTAACGCGTCGCATGTGCTCGTCGGGCGAAAATCCGTGCCGTGTGACCCCGATTGTGCAAGTGCTTGACACCCGGCGGGCCCTCCCGGTACAGTGTTAGCACTCTCACATCGAGAGTGCTAAGCAGCATCGCCGCACCGACCTGCAGGGGCTCGGGGCAACCGGGCCAGATGGTCGAGCGCCACCGCCGCGACGGCACTACATCGTTTCTCGGGTCGAGCATCCGGCTCCCGCTGAGTGCGGTTGCTGCGCCCGGTCCATCAAGGCTCGACGGAAGCTCCGGCTTCTGTCACAGGAGGAATGCACGTTGGCCACCGCCACCGTTACCAGCACGAAGCTTCGCCCGCTCGGCGATCGCGTCGTCATTCAGCCTTCCGCGCGTGAAGAGATGACGAAGAGCGGCATCGTCCTTCCGGACACCGCCAAGGAGAAGCCCCAGGAGGGGAAGATCCTCTCGGCCGGCCCAGGCCGGATCAATGAGGACGGCAAGCGCGAGCCCATGGACGTCAAGAAGGGCGACAAGGTCCTCTACGCCAAGTACGCCGGGACCGAGTTCAAGGTCGAGGGCGAGGACCTGCTCATCGTCAGCTCGAAGGACATCCTCGCGATCGTCGAGGACTGAGTCCTCGGCCGTTCGAGCGGATCCCCAACGCCAATCTTTCCAGGAGGACACTGACATTGTCTAAGCAACTCATCTTTGACGAGACCGCTCGTCGCTCACTCAAGCGCGGCATCGACAAGCTCGCCGACGCCGTCAAGGTCACGATCGGTCCCAAGGGCCGCAACGTCGTGCTCGACAAGAAGTTCGGCTCGCCGACGATCACCAATGACGGCGTGACGATCGCCCGCGACATCGAGCTCGACGACCCGTTCGAGAACATGGGCGCGCAGCTCCTCAAGGAAGTTGCGACCAAGACCGACGACGTCGCCGGCGACGGCACGACCACCGCGGTCGTCCTGGGCCAGGCACTGGTCTCCGAGGGCCTTCGCGTCGTGACCGCCGGGGCCAACCCGATGGTCGTCAAGCGCGGCATCGAGCTGGCGGTCAACGCGATCGTCGCCGAGCTCGAGAAGCACAAGGTCGACGTCAACAGCCGCGAGCAGATCGCAGCCGTTGCGGCGATCAGCGCCGCGGATCCGGAAGTCGGCGAGATCATCGCCGAGGTGATGGACAAGGTCGGCAAGGACGGGGTCATCACGGTCGAGGAAGGCCAGAGCCTGGGCCTCGAGAAGGAATACACCGAGGGCATGCAGTTCGACCGGGGCTACCTCTCGGCCTACTTC
>JANMPL010000444.1:0-3378 GCA_031369845.1 Chloroflexota bacterium | reverse complement strand
TCCGCTTAGAAGGCGGTTGCTCGGTCCGCTGAGCTACGGGGACGCGCTCGCGAGCGCACTCCACTGTACGCGACTCATCAGGGCTGCGGCCTCGCGAGGGAGGGTGCTGCCCGCCGCACGGCCACAGAGGCGGCGCGGCGGGCGTCGCATGAGCCCGGGTGGCCTCTTCGCCGGAACCGGTCCGGACGGTGGGGACGGGCCCTCGTGCGCGCCGGACGTCACGAAGGTGCCGGTTTGAAGACACCTCGGTGACCTACGACGCTGCGCGTGGTTCCGTACACAGCCTCGGGCTCGGGACCTAGCCTAACTCCACATCCCGGCGAGGTCTACCGGCCAATTTCGGCCGATTCGCCCGTGCTATGCTGCGCGACCCTTCGAACCATCGAGGACCGTCGCGCAATGACCCGGACCCAGCCCGCCCGATGACCCGATGACCCCGCCCGAGGTCCGCGCCGCCCAGCTCGCCCTCGATCTCGCCCCGGATCTGCCGGTGCTGTCGGTCGCGCCCGAGTGGAAGGATCAGCAGCGGCTGTGGGGCCATTCGTTCCACCCGATGTGCTCGTACCTCGCAAGCTTCCCGGCGGCTCTCGCCCACGCGTTCATCGCCCGCTACTCGCGGCGAGGCGACGTCGTTCTCGATCCGTTCTCGGGACGCGGAACGACCGCGCTCCAGGCCGGCGCCGAGGGGCGGATCGGTGTCGGCAACGACCTGAACCCCTTCGCCCATCTCCTCACGGCCTCGAAGGTCGAGCCGGCGGCCCCTGCCGAGGCCCGGACACGACTCGCGGCCTTGCGCCTCGCATGGGCCGCCGACTCCGAGCCGTGGCTGGCACTCGCCGGGCGGTTGATCGACGATCCGACGGATGCGGCGAGCCTCGTCCCGGCGGCGGGTTCGGGAAGCCGGCCATCGGCAGGAACGGAGCGCGTGCCGCCGGAGGTCGTCGTCTGCTTCCACCATCGCACGCTCGCCCAGCTCCTGCTCGTCCGGACCTCGCTTGATCTCGCCCGCCCGACGGACCGGTTCTTGGCCGCCGCCCTGACCGGAATCCTCCACGGCAAGAGCGCCTCGTACCTGTCGGAAATCATGCCGAACACGTTCAGCATGGCCCCGCGCTATGTCCGCGACTTCGCCGCCCGGACGGCTTTCAGTTCACCGGAACGCGACGTCTTCGACTGCCTCGAGCGGAAGCTCATGCGGCTCTATCGGCAGGCGGCGCCGCAGACGCCCGGCCTGGCGCTCCTCGGCGATGCTCGCGACGTCGGGCCGCGCACGAGGGCCGCGCTCCATCAGCGGGGCCTGCCCGATCGGGCCCGACTCGTCGTGACCTCCCCGCCGTACCTCCGGGTCGTCAAATACGGCTACTACAACTGGTTACGGACATGGCTGCTCGGCTTCGACGCCCGCGAGATCGATGCCAGCCTCGACGATGCCCATCACCGCGAGCCGTACCTCATCTTCATGCGCGACGTCCTGGCTGGGTTGCGGACAGCCCTGACCGACGACGCGATCGTCGTCCTCGTGATCGGCGACGTGGAGTTCGACCGAGGGCGACCGATTGCCGGCGCGGTCGGACTGGCCGAGCGGGTCTGGGAGGCCGCGGCGGCCCCCGAAGGCTATCGACTCGCAGGCGTGGCCCTGGACGACGTCGCCGCCCACCGGAAGATGACGAAGCTGTGGGGCGCCGAAGCCGGCCGAGCGACGAAGACGGACCGGATTCTCGTTCTCGGCGCAACGGAGGCGGGACGGCGGCGCGCCCTCGCCGGGGCCGCGACGCCGGTCGACTGGGAGTGGCCGCCGCGCGGACTCCGCGCCCTCTGAGGCCCGCCACGACTTCGGCTGTCGTCATCCGGGCTCACCTGCCGGCCGGTCTCGAGCACCTTCGGAAGACATCCGTCTGGGACGCCGCCGACGGGGTTCCGGCGCACCTAACGCTGCTGTATCCGTTCGTAGAGCGAACGGGCTTGACGCGTCGATCCGCCGCAAGATTGCTTCGGTCGCGGCCAGGCATCCTGCCTTCGACTACACGATGACCGGGCCGGAACGATGGCCCGACACGATCTACGTGGCCGTCGAGCCCGTCGAACCCTTCGTCAGGCTGCAGGCCGACCTTGCCACCGCATTTCCCGAATACCCGATCTACGGCGAGGGGAGCGACTTCGAGTTCACGCCTCACATCACCGTCGCGGACGGTCGCGCCGTGGAGGGTGATGACAGCATCCGTAGTGAGGCGTGGGCCGCTCTCCCCGTGCCCGGGCGGGCCGCTTGGCTCGACGTCATCGCGACGGACGGCGCGAACTGGGACCTCGTCTGGCGGATGCCTCTCGGCAGCGGCTGACGAGCCCTAGAATGCCGCCATGAAGCAGATGTACCACCCTTCGGATCTCGCGGCGATGGATCCGCTCGTGCTGATGAAGAACCTCGACCACGTCCGGATGACGAGCCGACGCCTGTCGTACGTCCTGCAGCAACAGGTCCACCTCTACACGCCGGAGGCGAACGAGGTTCGCGAGCAGATCGACCGCTACGTCGAAGCGGAGCGCCAGATCGAGGGAGAGATGGCCCGACGGCGCATCCGCGCCTGACTCTTCGTCGCGTGATTGCGTTCGACGCACAAGACTGCGTTCGTCGCAGCAGGGCGTCTAGGGCAAGGCGAGCCCGAGCACCGGAGCGAGCGGGCTCGAACGCCCGTGAGCGAGGAGCGCAGGGCTCAACGCGGCCATGGTCGCCCTGGTGCGACAGCCCCTAAACGGAGAGGACCCCCGCCCTGACCGGCGGGGGTCCTCCGTTTTCCGCCGATAACGGCGGGAAGAGATCTGGGTCTCGTGGCGCCGTCGGCGACGGCGTCGGCTTCAGAAGCCAGCCGGCAGCGCCACCAGCCTGACCTGCTTCTCGGGTGAGTCCGCCGCCGCATCCTCCGTGACGACCCGTTCCGATGTCGCGGGCGCCTCGGTGGCAACGTAGCTGGTGCGAAGGGCTTCAGCGCTCAGCCGGCGTCGCTCCTGATCTTCCGCGACTACCCGGTGAACGATCGTGGCTAGAGCCGGCATCTCGAACAGGGCAAATCCAATTCCGATACGGCTCAGGTCCTCGGCGCAGAACCCGTGGTACAGGCCTCGTCCGGCGACGGCGCACATCTCGTCGTAGAGCTCGGGCCAGCCAACGTGGCGGCGCCGATAGCAGAAGCGAACGAAGTCGATCGCCTCGGGCTCATCTGGTGGAGCCGCATCGGTCGATGACGCACGGTCATGTGCTGTTCCAGGATCCATCGATGGCGTGCCCTCCAGTCTCATGGCATGACGACACCGTCCCGAAGGTCGGCGGGATTGACTGGCCCACGGGCGCTCCGCGTGGGCCGCTTCCGGTCCCCTGGCTTCGCC
>JANMPL010000398.1:0-2896 GCA_031369845.1 Chloroflexota bacterium | reverse complement strand
GGCGAGGCCATGGAGTCAACGCTCTACGGGACGAACAACCCTCTTGCCCCGGAAGGGACATGGGAGGCCGGGGCAATCACCGACATCTACCTGCAGGGTGTAGACCCGGTCTGGATCTCGGACGACTACGCCAGTCGGTGGACGTTCAGCCAGTCCTACCGGTACATCGGGATCGTTCACGGTGGACCGGCTGCCATCGTGGACGACGGAGACGCCGAGATCGACGCCATCTGCGCTCCGCGTACGAACACGCCACCGACCGCGGATGCCCACGGCCCGTACGCCGGGAACGAGGGCTCCGCGATCGCGATCAGCGGCACGGCCTCCGACCCGGATGCCGGCGACACCGTGACGACGACCTGGAGCTACACCAATGGCGCCGGAGTGGATCCTGGCGCGACGTGCTCGTTTGCAAACGCGAATGCCCTGTCGACGACCGTCACCTGCACGGACGACGGGACCTACATCCTGACGCTGACGGCTAGTGACGGCGTCAACCCGCCGGTAACATCGGCGCCGACGAACCTTGTCGTCGCCAACGTCGCGCCGATTGTCACCATCGCCAGCCCGACTGATGGGGCGCTTTACGCGATCGGTACGCCGGTCGTACTGAGCGCGCCGTTCACGGACGCAGGCGCGAACGATACGCACACGTGCACGGTCAACTGGGATGACGGCGCCGGTGCCGTCGGAGCGACCGTCACCGAGGTACCTGGCAGCGGCACCTGCTCCTCATCGAAGACCTATACCGCGGCCGGCGTCTACACCATCACCGTTGCCGTCACCGACGACGACCTCGACGTCGGAACGGCCAGCGTGATGATCATCGTCTATGACCCGACTGCCGGCTTCGTTACCGGCGGCGGATGGATCAACTCACCGGCCGGCGCCTATGTCCCCGACCCGACGCTGACTGGAAAGGCGAACTTCGGCTTCGTCTCGAAGTACAAGAAGGGGGCATCTGCCCCCACGGGTGAGACCGAGTTCCAGTTCCACGCTGGCAGCTTCAATTTCCACAGCGAAGCCTATCAATGGCTCGTCGTCGCCGGCTGCAAGGCCCAGTACAAGGGCACCGGAATGGTGAACGGCGTGACCGGCTACGGCTTCCTGTTGACGGCTACCGATGGCGACAGTTGCGCCAGCAAGACGACCGACAAGTTCCGGATCAAGGTCTGGCTGGTATCGACGAAGGCGATCGTCTATGACAACAAAATGGGCGCCTCAGACGATATCGACGCAGCGAATCCGCAGGCCATCGCCGGCGGACAGATCGTCATCCACAAGTGATGTCTAGCTGACCGGCCGCCACGCGACCGTTCAGGCGAAAGGGCCCGGGCATTCGTGCCCGGGCCCTCGCTATAACCGTATTACCAGCGGTCGCGGTTACGGATGAAGTAGGTCCACCCGTTGAAGCCAATGATCGCAATCAGCAGGACGGTCCAGATCTGGCCGAACGAGCCAAGTTGGCTGCCGAACGGGATCGCGACGGCGGCGAACACGATCGACAGGACGAACCCGACAATGATCATGGCTTTCATCGTGCCGGAATACGGTTCGGTAGCCCTTGCGGCTGGCTGAGGCGCGACGCCTGCCCTCCGCTCGGGGCCGTCCGGTTGGCCTCGCGCGATCGAGCGCAGGGCACTAACGACTGGATCCCCTTCGTCGAGCAGCAGCCGAACGCGCGGGGCACCGGCCTGGCGGTGTGAAATCGCCATCCCGGACCCGGTGAGCCTCGACTGTTCGCGAACGATGGCGACGATCGCGTCCGATTCGATCCCGATCGGTTGCATCCCGAACGGCGACAGGACGACGCCACCTGGGCGGACCTCGACACCGATAAGCGGCCGGGTAAGGCGCAGCTCTCCGAGACAGCCGCCCGTCCTTGCGCCGGCCAGCACGTCGCCACTCCCTCTGATCCGATCGACGCGCGGCCGGTCGTCCGGATTTCGGCCCGCTCCGACCATGGACGGGAACCAGATCGTGAAGAGGAGATAGGCGCCGCCCGCCATCGCGAGCGGGTGCGTGATGAAAATGCTCGCACCGTGGATCGTGCTCCACTCGAACGCCTCTCGTGAAACCTCCGTCGCGCGGCCCGCATGAACGAGGAAGTACCGCCCGTCGCGTGTATAGCCGCGGTTGGCGTCGCCGATCGTGGAGCTCTCAGAGAAGAACCAGATGAAATTCAGGAACCCGATCACGACGGCCGCGAACGCCAACGCCGTGAGCCACCGTCGCCGCGGCGCCTCCCTCGTCATGCGGAATCAACGAGCCGCCGGCGGTGCCGGCGGCTCCTCGGGCGGATGGCGTCGCGGAGCTTCGCCTCCGGCCTCGGAGGGCTCACCACGAGTCGGATGGGGAGCCCTCCTGGCGGTCGATCAGACGGGTTCCTTTGCGAGGTGGCGCTGCATGGCCGCCTTGCGCGAGAGGTTGACCCGACCCTGGCGGTCGACCTCGATGACGACGACCATGATTTCGTCGCCGACGGACACGACGTCCTCGACGGTCGGGACGTGGTAGTCGGCGAGCTCGCCGATGCGGACGAGGCCTTCCTTGCCCGGCAGGATCTCGACGAATGCGCCGAAGCCCATCAGCCGGGTGACCTTGCCGAGGTACAGCGCCCCGACCTCGACTTCCTTGGTCAGGCTCTCGATCCAGGCGATGGCCTTGCGTGCGTTCTCGCCGCTCACTGCGGCGATCTCGACGGAGCCGTCGTCCTCGACGTTGATCTCGGTCTGCGTCTCTTCCTGGATCTTGCGGATCATGGATCCACCCTTGCCGATGATCTCGCGGATCTTCTCGGGGTTGATCTTGATCGTGATGATCCGAGGGGCGAAGTCGCTCATATCCGAGCGGGCTTCGGGCATGACCTCGGCCATCTTGTCGAGGATCGTCAGGC
>JANMPL010000360.1:0-2053 GCA_031369845.1 Chloroflexota bacterium | reverse complement strand
CCTGACCGCCCGCCGGACCTGGCGGTTCTTCGAGACCTTCGTCGGTCCGGAGGACCATGGGCTGCCGCCCGATAACTTCCAGGACGATCCCAAGCCGGTCGTCGCGCATCGCACCTCGCCGACGAATATCGGGATATATCTGCTGGCGACCGTGACGGCTCGCGACTTCGGTTGGATCGGGACGCTCGAGATGGTGGAGCGCCTGGAGGCAACGCTGGCCACGATCAGTCGCCTGGAACGCTTCCGGGGGCATCTGTACAACTGGTACGACACGCGCGACCTGCACCGGCTCGAGCCAGCGTACGTGTCGTCGGTAGACAGTGGCAATCTCGCCGGCCACATGCTCGCCCTCTCCAATGCCTGCCGCCAGATGATCGACCAGCCGCTTCCCGTCGCCGCCGCACTGGCCGGGATCGGTGACGCGATCGCGCTGACCCGCGAGGCCGCCGGCGCGATCGGCGATGACCGGAGAAGCCAAACGCTCACCCGGCGGCACCTCGACGAAGCCCTAGAGCTGCCCTCAGGCTCGAACGCCTTCGTCCCCGCGACGCCCGAGACCTGGGCGGCCCGTCTGGCCGAGCTCTCCGCGGAAGCCCGGACGCTGTCGGACGTGGCCGAGGCCCTCACCGCAGAGCGTGAAGAGGGGGCGGAGGACGAGCTGGTGACCTGGGCCGGGGCGGTTCGGCTGGCCGTGAGCAGCCACCTTCGAGACCTCGCGCTGCTCCAACCAGCTCCGGGGGCGACCATCTTTCCGACGATCGCCGAGCTGGCGGATTCACCGGTCCGCGAAACTGGCGACGGATCGCCGCCCGCGGCGATGCTCGCTCGACGACTCCAGGCGATCTCTTCGCAGGCCCAGCAGCTCTTCGGCGAGACGGACTTCAGCTTCCTGTTCGACCCGACCCGCAAGCTCCTCTCGATCGGATTTCGGGTCCGCGACGGCACGTTGGATCCGAGCTACTACGACCTCCTCGCCTCGGAGGCCCGCCTCGCCAGCTTCCTCGCGATCGCCAAGGGCGATGTCGCCCCCGAGCACTGGTTTCGGCTGGGCCGCGCGCTGACGCCCGTTGGTCGCGGCTCTGCCCTGATCTCGTGGTCCGGATCGATGTTCGAATACCTGATGCCCGCCCTCGTGATGCGGGCTCCAGCCCTCAGTCTGCTCGACCACACGTACCGGCTGGTTGTGGCCCGCCAGATGAGCTACGCGGCCGGACGCGGGGTGCCCTGGGGCATGTCCGAGTCGGCCTTCAACGCGCGAGACCTCGAGCAGGCCTACCAGTACGCGAGCTTCGGCGTGCCCGGCCTCGGCCTGAAGCGGGGCCTCAGCGCGGATGTCGTGGTGGCCCCGTACGCGACGGCCCTCGGAGCGATGATCCAGCCCCGGGCCGCGGTCCGGAACTTCGCCCGGTTGAAGAAGGCCGGAGCGGGCGGGCGGTACGGCTTTCGGGAGGCGCTCGACTACACCGCTCGCCGGCTCCCCGAAGGGGCGCCGGTCGCGATCGTGCAGAGCTACATGGCCCACCACCAGGGGATGGCGCTCGTGGCCCTCGGCAACGTCATCCATGACCGCGCGATGGTGGAGCGCTTCCATGCGGACCCGATCGACGAGGCGACGGAGCTGCTCCTCCAGGAGCGAATGCCGCGCGACGTGCTCGTGGCCCGGCCACGTGCCGAAGAGGTGAAGAGCGCCGCCGACGTGCGCGATCTCGTACCGCCGGTCCCCCGTCGTTTCACCTCGCCTCACGACGCGATCCCGCGGACGCACCTGTTGTCGAACGGGCGATACGCGGTCATGGTCACGGCGGCGGGATCCGGCTACAGCCGCTGGCGGGACCTGGCGGTGACCCGCTGGCGCGATGACGTGACTCGCGATTCTTGGGGCATCTATCTCAACCTGCGCGACAGGCACAGCGGCGCGGTGTGGTCGGCGGGTCACCAGCCGACCGGCGCCGAGGCGGATTCCTACGAGGTCACCTATTCGGAGGACCACGCCGAGTTCTCCCGTCGCGACGGCTCGATCGTGACCGGCCTGAACATCGTGGTGTCGGCCGAG
>JANMPL010000345.1:0-3514 GCA_031369845.1 Chloroflexota bacterium | reverse complement strand
GGCGACACGAACTCGACCCTTGCGGGGGCGCTCGCGGCGGTGACCGCGGGGGTCCCGGTCGCCCACGTCGAGGCCGGGCTCCGGAGTTTCGACCGGCGGATGCCGGAGGAGACGAACCGCATCCTCACCGACCACGTCTCGCGCTGGCTCTTCGCCCCGACGCCGATGGCCGTGGCCAACCTGGCCGCGGAGGGGATCCGCGACGGCGTGGTCCTGACCGGGGACGTGATGCAGGACCTGGCGGCACGTGTGTCGGGCGAGGTTCGGGACGCGGCGACGGCGCTCCCGCCGATCGCGGAGCGGCTCGGCTTGTGGCTCGCGCCTGGGGCGTATCTCTTCGCGACGATCCACCGGGCCGAGAACCGAAGCCCGGCGGCGGTCCGGGCCTGGGCGGCGATCCTCGCAGCGGCCGCGCGCCCCGACCGGCCAGTCATCCTGGCGCTCCACCCGGGCACCCGCGCGGCCCTCGAGGCGAGCGGCGTGACGCTGCCCGCCGAGGTCTGCGTCGTCGCGCCCCAGGGCTACCGGTCCACGCTGGCGCTCCAGCTTCACGCAGCCGCCGTCCTTACCGACTCGGGCGGTGTCCAGCGCGAATCCGCCTGGCTCGGCATTCCGTGCCTCGTCCTGCGGGGCTCGACGGAGTGGGTCGAGGCGGTCGAGGCCTCCGGCGGGTCGATGGTCGTCGTCGGGCTCGACCTCGATTGGGCGGTCGCCGAACTCGAGCGGCTGGCGCCGATCGCATCGTCGGGTGAGCTCGCGGAGGCGCGCGCCGCCGCGCCCGCGCTCCAGTCCGCGGGAGCCGCCGAGGCGATCGTGGCCGCGCTCGAGGCCGCTGCGTGAGGGTCGTCATGTTCGTCCGCAACGACGTCATGGTCGATGCGCGGGTGCTCAAGGAGGCCGCCACCCTGCACGGCGCCGGCCACGAGGTGACGATCGTGGGGCGAACGCGACCCGGAACGCCACATGAAGTCGAGCGAGAGCCGCGGGCGGGGTTCGAGATCGTTCGCGTCCCGATGCCGCGCTGGCGACGCTGGTGGCGATGGCTCCGGGCCCCGTCCCGGCTGTTGTCGATCATCCGTCGCCGCCGTGCCGCTCCGGGCGAGCGGATGGATGCGCTGGACTGGCTGGCGATGTGGCAGTTTGGGACACTCGGCTGGGCCCGGGCCGCCGCTCGCGAGGCGGGTCCGGCGGATGTCTACCACGGCCACGACCTCACTGGGCTGCCGGCGGCGGTCTTCGCGCGGCGGGCGTACGGCGGCCGGATCGTCTATGACAGCCACGAGCTGTACATGGAATCCGGCGCCACGCTCGGCCGGCCGGGGTGGGCCCGCGCCTGGCTGGCCCGACGAGAGCGGGCATGGGCGGCGGAGGCGGTCGCTCTCGTGACCGTCAACCAGGCGATCGCCGACACCCTCGCCGCGGAGCTCAAAGTGGAACGCGTCGTCGTCGTCCACAACTGCCCCCCGCGGCAGGCGACCGAAATCCTGTCGAACGATCGCCTCCGCGCCGCAGCGAACATCCCCCCGGGGTCGCCGGTCGTCCTCTACCAGGGCGGGCTCCGCCCGGGTCGCGGGATCAACGACCTCGCCGAATCGATCCTGGAGCCGGGGCTCGAGGGCGTCCATCTTTGCTACCTCGGGTTCGGCCCGCTGCGCGACGAGGTCGCCGCGTTGGAGCGGGATCCCCGTTTCGAGGGCCGACTTCATCTGCTCGATCCGGTTGCGCCAGATGAGGTTGTTGCATGGGTCGCATCGGCGGACGTCGACGCCATCCCGATCCAGGCAACGAACCGGAGCTACGCGCTGTCGACCCCCAACAAGCTCTTCGAGGCGCTCGCGGCCGGCGTTCCGGTCGTCGCGAGCGACCTGCCAGGAATCCGCTCGATCGTCGTCGATGACCCCGACGGGCCGCTCGGCGAGATTTGCGACCCGACGGACCCAGGAGCGATCGGTGACGCCATCAAGGCCATCCTCGCCCTGTCGCCGGAGGCTCGCGCGGACCTTGCCGCGCGATGCCGCAGAGCCGCTCGAGAACGCTGGAACTGGGAGACGGAGTCCGCCCGGCTGGTCGAGCTGTACCGCGACCTCGAGGCGTCGGCGTGACGGACGGGGCGGCGGCCGAGGCGATCGTCGCCCAGCGCTGCACGCTCGTCCTGCCGTCGAGCGGCGCCTTCGACTCGCGAGCCTGGCGCATCGCGAGCGCCCTCGCCGCGCGCGGCCACAGCGTGACCGTGCTCGCGAGGCTGGAGCCGGGTCTCGCCGCCGAGGAGACGCACGACGCTGGTTATCGGATCGTCCGGGTGCCTGTTTCCGCCGCGGCTGGGTTGCCGGGTCCCTTGCGTTGGTTGTGGACGCGCATCCGCGGCAGTCCAAGGGCCACGCCCCAACGTCGCCCCGGCGGGCCATCGACCGACGCGCCTCGTCGCGGCGGACTCGTCGGTCGGGTTCGGTCGGCCTGGTCTGCCGTCGTCCGCCTGGCCGCGATCGCGCTGACCGTCCGGTCCCAGCAGATCGCAAGCAGGCCGGTCGCCCCGCCGGCCGACCTCGTCCACGCGATGGCCTACATGGGCATCCCGATCGGCCTCGACCTGGGCCGACGCGACGCGGCGGCGGTGGTCTACGACGCCCGCGACATCTACGTCGACGCGGCGAACGTCGCACGGCTGCCCGGCCCGGCGCGCCG
Organism: Chloroflexota bacterium; assembly: GCA_031369845.1. Classification (GTDB taxonomy): domain Bacteria; phylum Chloroflexota; class Limnocylindria; order Limnocylindrales; family CSP1-4; genus CF-46. The sequence goes on along the minus strand of JANMPL010000345.1, from coordinate 832 downwards.
CCTCTTTGCCGCCGTCGAGCGGCGCTGGGCGCGACGGGCGAGCCGGGTCACGACTGTCAACGAGCCGTACGCCGCCGTGATGGAGCAACGGTTCGGCGTCCCGCGGCCGCTCGTCGTCATGAACTGCTCGTATCGCCGCGAGTTGGCGGCTGTTCCCGAGCGCCTGTTCCACGAGCGACTCGACCTCGGGCCGGCCACCCGGGTCGTCTTGTATCACGGCGGGTTCTCGCGAGATCGCGGAATCGAGCAGCTCATCGACGCGCTGCCATCGTTCCCGGCGGATGCGGTCCTCGTCCTGCTCGGCTACGGATCGCTCCAGGCGGAGCTCGAGCGGCGGGCTGGGGGGCCGGGCCTGGCCGGTCGGCTGTTCGTCCTGCCCGCCGTCGCCCCGACGGAGCTGCTCGACTGGGTCGGATCGGCCGACGTCGTCGCGATGCCGATCCAGCCCTCGACGCTGAATCATCGCCTGACGACGCCGAACAAGCTGTTCGAGGCGATGGCGGCGGGCGTTCCAGTTGTGGCGTCGGACCTGCCGGGGATGGCCGGCATCGTCCGCGAGACGAGGTGCGGGGTCCTGTGCGACCCAACGTCGCCCGCGGCGATCGCGGCGGCCGTCAGATCGATCCTCGAGGCGCCGGAGGCGGAGCGGGCGGCGTACCGCGCGCGCGCGATCGCAGCGGCCCACGGCCTGTACAGCTGGGAGGCGCAGGTCGAGATCCTCCTCGCCGAGTACGGCCGGTTGACCGGCCGGCCGTGGTGACCACGCCCGCGGCCGCGCGGCAACGACGGCGGTCGGTCGTCCTCGTCGGTGGACCGGCCGCGCCGTATTCGC
>JANMPL010000334.1:0-2040 GCA_031369845.1 Chloroflexota bacterium | reverse complement strand
GAGCGGGACTCGTCCTGGGGGCCTGGTGGTCCTACGCCGTGCTCGGCTGGGGAGGCTACTGGGCCTGGGACCCGGTCGAGAACGTCGCACTCCTGCCCTGGCTGACCGCGACGGCATTCCTTCATTCGGCGATGGTGCAGGGTCGGCGCGACTCCCTCGTCGCATGGAATGTGGCACTTGTCGTCGCCTCGTTCTCGCTCACCCTCGTGGCCACCTTGATCACCCGGAGCGGGATCCTGTCCTCAGTCCACGCGTTCACCAACACGCCAATCGGACCGCTGTTTCTGGCGCTTGTCACGGGCGTCGTGACGTCATCGGTGCTGCTCGCGATCTGGCGCCTCCCCACCGGCGTTGCCGGTGCACGGCTCGGGACGCGTGGCGTTGCCTTCCTCCTGAACAATCTCCTGCTCGTCGCGGTGGCAACAACGGTTCTCGTCGGCACCCTGTTTCCTCTGCTTGCCGAGGCGGTCACGGGCCGCCAGGTCAGCGTCGGAGCGCCGTACTTCGAGGGTGTGATCGGACCGATCGCTCTGGCATTGCTCCTGCTCGTTGGCGTCGGTCCGTCGCTGCCGCGGGGAGCGTGGACACGCGAGTCGCGTCGCCGCCTTCTGCCGGGTGCCATCGCCGGAGCCGCGCTCGCGATCGGGGACCTCGTCGTCGGGGGCCCTCCCGAGCTCATCCTCGGCGTCGCGGTCGGAGGCTTCGCCCTCGTCCAATCGGCCAGCTACTTCATCGATCTGAGGGGTGCTGGGCCACGCGATCGCAGTGAGCGGAGCGTGCCGGGGCCACGATTCCGCTTGCCGGCGAGACGGGCTGGTGCCCTTCTGAGCCACGGCGGAATCGCGATCATCGCCCTGGTCGTCGTCGCTTCGGCCGCCGGCCGCGTGCAGAGCACGGCGACAGTGGGTACTGGCCAATCCCTCGAATTGGGCGCCTACCTTGTCCAACTTGTGGGGGTTTCGCGTGACGCGCTCGCGGACCGCTCGGTCGTCCGCGCGGACGTACGGATCGAGGGTCCAGGTGTCGATCAAGCGGCGTCGCCATCGCTCAGCCTTTTTGCGACATCGACGCAGGCGATCGCGACGCCCGCGATCGTTCCAGGCGCGACAACCGACGTGTACCTGGTGCTACTGAATGTCGACCCGGCCGCTGGGACGGTCTCGCTGCGCCTGACCATCCAGCCCTTCATGAGCTGGCTGTGGGTCGGTGGGCTTCTCGTCGCCGTCGGGGGCCTCGTGGCATTAGGACCTCGCCTGGCGCGACGCCCAACGAGCGCGACGAGCCGGGACGCCGAGGGCGCGCCCGCCGAGGCGCCGGCATGAACGTCGCGACAACGTCGCTCTCACGGCCGCGGCTTGTCGCGTCGGTCGTAGCCGGCGTGCTGCTGATCGGCGTGATGGCAGGTGGCGGTCGGGTTCACTCGGGACCCGGGCCGGATCGAATCGCCGCTCATCGGTCGGACGGCCCCGGAGTTCCGTCTCACGGCCCTCGACGGCATGACGATCGACCTCGCCGACCTTCGCGGCCGTCCTGTCGTCCTCAACTTCTGGGCATCGTGGTGCATCCCGTGCCGTGACGAAGCGCCATTGTTGGCCTCGGCACAGGAGCGCTACGCCTCGCGAAGTGTCGCCTTCGTTGGTGTCGTCTATCAGGACGGCGCGGCGAGTGCGCAGGCATTCGTCGATCGGTACGCCATCGACTATCCGTCGCTTCTCGATCCCAACGGCCGGACGGCCCTCGACTACGGCGTCTACGGCATTCCCGAGACGTACTTCATCGGATCGGACGGGACGATTCGCGCCAAGCAGATCGGGCCGCTGGACGCCGCCTCCCTCGAGCGGCAGATCGACGAGGCCCTCCGATGACTTCTCTGATTCGGCCGGCGCCGCGCGGATCGATCGATGCGCTCCTGATCGGTGCCGTGGTCGCCGTGCTCGGCGCGACCCTGCTGGCCGCGCTTGGAGTCAGGCCGCCCACCCTGGCCGAGCGAACACGCGGCCTCGAGGCTGAGTTGAGATGCCCCGTCTGCCAGGGCCTGTG
>JANMPL010000303.1:0-5577 GCA_031369845.1 Chloroflexota bacterium | reverse complement strand
ACGTGGCAGAACGATCGCGTCTGCTCGCCGTCACCCCAGATCTCGATCTCGCCGCCATCGTCGACCATCGCGACCTTGCGGCTCAGCGCCGCCGGCGCCTTCTCGCGGCCACCGTCGTAGGTCCCGTATGGGCCATAGATGTTGTGGAAGCGGACGATCCGGGTCTCGATGCCGTAGTCGCTCGCGTAGTACTCGCAGAGCTTCTCGGTGATGAGCTTCTCCCAGCCGTACGCGTCCTGGGGCTGGGCCGGATACGCATCCTCCTCGCGAAGGGGCTTCACGTCGGCATCGGTCTGGAGGTACTCCGGGTAGATGCAGGCCGACGAGCTATAGAGATAGCGCGAGACGCCGTTGAGGCGCGCCGCCTCGAGGGTGTGGAGATTGATGAGTGCGTTGTTGTGGAGGATCTCGGCGTGGTGGGCGGAGATGAAGCCCATGCCACCCATGTCGGCCGCCAGGGCGTAGACCTCGTCGATTCCGCCGCGCATCGCCTCGAGACAGGCGTCCCAGCGACGCAGGTCGAGGATCTCGAACTCATCGGCGTCGGTCGGCTTGTACTCGGGCATCTTGAGGTCGACGCCGCGAACCCAGTAGCCGCGGCGCTTGAGGTCGGTGACGAGATGGTGACCGATGAACCCTCCGGCTCCGGTCACCAGGACGCGCGTGGTCATGGCTTTCCCTCTCTAGGACTGTGGTCAGGCGCCCGCGCTCGGGCTTGGGGCGGCACCGGCCGCAACGGGCTGAAGCTCAGCTCGCCGCTCGGCGAACCAGTCGATCGTGTCGCGCAGGCCTGTTTCGAGGCCGACGCGTGGCTCCCAGCCATAGCGCGCCCGGACGCGGCTGATGTCCGGTCGGCGTCGTTCCGGGTCGCCCGGGCGGCGCGGGTCGAAGCGCAGCTCCGAGTCCGAGCCAGATAGGCGGACGATCTCGCTGGCGAGGTGGCGGATCGTCACCTCGTCGGGGTTGCCGAGATTCAGGATCTCCCCGTCGGCGGCGCGATCGAGGCCGACCAGGAGCAGCGCGTCCACCAGGTCCCTGACGTGGCAGAACGAGCGGGTCTGGCTGCCATCGCCGTGGATGACGATGTCGCGTCCGTCGAGGGCGGCCGACACCATCTCCGGGATCGCCCGTCCGTCGTCGGCGCGCATCCCCGGTCCGTACGTGTTGAACAGTCGGACGATCGTCGCATTCACGCCGTGGACCCGCCGCATCGAGGTGAGGAGGGCTTCGCCGAAGCGCTTCGCCTCGTCGTACTGGGATCGCGGCCCGACCGGATCGACGTTGCCCCAGTACGTCTCCGGCTGCGGATGGACGAGGGGGTCGCCGTAGATCTCGGACGTCGAGGTGTAGGTCAGGTGGGCGCCCGTCTCGCGAGCGATCTCGAGGAGCCGCCACGTGCCCGTCGAGTTGGCGGCGAGCGTCTCGAGGGGCAGCCGGTCGTAGTCAACGGGGCTGGCCGGGGAGGCAAGGTGGAGGATCGCGTCGGACTCGACGACCGGCGTGGCCGTCACGTCCGACTCGATCATCCGGAAGCGCGGGTCGCTGGCGAGCGAATCGATCGTCCGACGGCTGCCCGTCGAAAGATCGTCGACGCAGATGACCTCGTGACCGCGTTCCAGGAGCGTCCTGCAGAGATGACCCCCGATGAACCCCGCGCCACCGGCGACGAGGACCCTCACGAATCGCCTCGCCTGCGGTTCGGGGTACGCGGCACGCGACCGACGCCCACGTAGGCGAAGCCGTGAGCCTCGGCGTCGACGCGCGACAGGAGGTTCCGGCCGTCGAAGATGACCTGACCGGCCATCGCCTGCCGGACGTCCGCGAGGTTGACCTCCCGGAATTCGCTCCAGTCGGTCAGGATCGCCAGCGCGTCGGCCCCGCGAGCAGCCTCGACCGGCGACTCGCGGACGATCGATCGGAAGGCTTCGGGCAGGCCGTCCGGGTACTGGGCGATGCCCGGGTCATAGGCCTGGACGTCGGCTCCCTCGTTCAGGATGAGATTGACGACGTCCATCGCCGGCGACTCTCGCGCGTCCTCTGTGCCGCCCTTGAACGTCAGGCCCCAGACACCGATCGTCCGGCCCTCGAGGGGTCCGAGGCGGGCGACGAGGCGCCGGACGGCGTTCGTGCGCTGGGCCTGGTTGACCTCCTGGACCGCAGACAGGATCGGTGTCGCCACGCCAACGGTCTCGCCGACGTAGCGCAGGGCGGCGACGTCCTTCGGCAGGCAGCTCCCACCGAAGCCGATTCCCGGCGAGAAGAAGTGGTTGCCGATCCGGGCGTCGGCGGCGATCCCGCGGACGACGTGGTCGATGTCGACCCCGATGTGCTCGCACAGTCGGGCGATCTCGTTGATGAACGAGACACGCGTCGCGAGGAACGAGTTGGCGACGTACTTGATCATCTCGGCGGTGCGGAGGTCGGTCAGGACGACTTCGCCGCCAAGCGTCTCGTAGAGCGCCGCAACGGCCTCGGCATCCTCGGTCGCTCGGGCGCCGATGACGATCCGATCCGGGTTGAAGAAGTCCGCGACCGCGCTACCCTGGCGAAGGAACTCCGGGTTGCTGACGATTCGGGGGTGACCCTGTCGCTCAGCCAGGGCTCGATAGAGAATGCCCTCGATCGTTTCGCCGGTACCGATCGGCGAGGTGCTCTTGTTCACGATGATCGGCGTCCGCCCGTTGAGGCTGGCCGCGATCGAGCGGGTGGCCGAGCGGATGTTCCTGAGGTCGGCCGCGCCGGACTGGGTGGCTGGCGTGTCGACGGCGAGGAAGATGAAGTCGGCGATCGGGATGCCGATGTCGTACGAGGTTGAGAACGTCAGGCGGCCGCTGTCGAGGCCGCTCCGAACCAGCTCTGCCAGACCGTCCTCGCGAATCGGGACGTTGCCGCTGCACAGTTCTCCGACGAGCTTTTCGCTGCGATCGATGCCGACGACGCTGTTCCCGAGCTCCGCCAGGCCGGCGGCCATCACGAGGCCGACGTGGCCGCACCCGATGACGGCGATCTGGGCCGCCATTAGCGGCCCTCGGCGCGCAGCAGGGCCGGCACCGTCTGGACGATCACTCGGACATCCAGCCAGAGCGACCAGCGGTCGATGTATTCGAGGTCCTTGATGACCCACCGATCGAAGCTCGGCTCGGTCCGCCCGCCGATCTGCCAGAGGCCGGTGATGCCCGGCTTCATCGACAGCCGGCGGCGGTGCCAGTCGTCATACCCCGCGACATCGTCGAAGGGGTGGGGGCGTGGGCCAACGATGCTCATTTCACCTCTCAGGACATTCCACAACTGGGGGAGCTCATCGAGGCTCGAACGCCGCAGGATCCGCCCGATCCAGGTGATCCGCGGATCGTTCGTCATCTTGAACGAGGCGTTCCCGTCGACCTCGTTCTGCGTCCGCAGCTCCGCCCGGAGGGCGTCGGCGTCGCGGACCATCGTCCGGAACTTGGCGATCTGGAACGGACGGCCGTTCAGACCGGCGCGCGGCTGCCGGAACAGGATCGGTCGGCCATCCGCTCGCACGATGGCGAGGCTGACGAACAGGAAGACAGGCGACAGGGCGATGAGCCCGATGGTGGCGAGGACGATGTCGAGGAGGCGCTTGGCGGCAAGGGCCAGCTCGCGGTCCGGCCCGCTGACGTACGACAGGACGGGCGTGCCGTCGAGATCCTCGACGTGGCCGCTGGCCAATGCGACGGCCGGGACCTCGAGCGGGATCCTGACGGTCTTGCCCTGATCGGCCGCCAGCCGGGTGATCGCTTCGAGGCGATAGGCCTCTTCTGGTGGGAGGCTGATCGCGACCTCATCGATGACCCTGTCATGGAGGATCCGCGGCAGGTCGTCGATCGGCCCGAGGATCGGCCAGCGGGCGGCTGTCCCGTCCGGGACGGGTCCGACGAGGCCGTCGACGCTCAGGCCGAGGGACCAGTGATCCTCGAGCTGCTTGGCAAATGCCAGGGCGGCGGGGCCGGTTCCCACGACGATGACGCGGCGCAGGTTCCGTCCCCGGCGGCGAGCCGCGCCGAGCGTGGATCGCAGGACCGCCCGGACGAGGATCGTCGCGATGGCCTGGAGCGGCAGCAGCAGCAGGATGACCAGCCGGCTGACGTCAACGAGGTCGAGGAGGAAGAGCGCGGAAAGCGAAACGAGGCCGAGGATCACGGTGGAGCGGACGACGGCCGCGGCCTCGCCCTGCGCCGACCAGTGGGTCCGCGGACGGTACGAGCCATGAAGACCGAGGATGCCGACCCAGGCGGTGGCATAGGCCGCCAGCAGGAGCCATGCCGAGCCGACGGAAGTGACCCACACCGCCTGCCATTCTGGGCCGAAGCGAAGAACCGACACGAGGACGAACACGCTCGTCGCAACGAGCACGTCGACGGTCATCATGAGGAGTCGAAGGAGTCGCCCGTGACGCCGGATCATCGCACCGGCTCCGGGGTGGGCTGCGCGCCTCCTGCGTGCCCACCGCCCATGGCATTCACCGACCCGACCATGTAGCCCCCTCGTTCGCAAGCGATCACGGCAGCGTCGCTTCCGGACTGCTCGCCCCCGAGCAGCCAAATCGAACGCGCGCGCTCTAGTTTTGGCCCCTCCGTCTTGCCCCGCGGAAGGAACCCCAAGGTACCACGCGAGTACTAGGTTCGCGTCATGGATCGATCGTGAATCACGTGGTTCGCGTTGCCCGCGCGCACCAAATTGTTGCGGTCTGGTGGGGTTGACAGGAGGGTCGTTCGGGCGGGTCGGTTAGCCGGAAATTGCGCGCCGGGAAAGGCGAAAACGGTCCGTGTTGTGTCCACGCACCATCGCCTGAGGCCGAGGCCAGCGGTTGCATGCCGTCGGACGACGGATGAGATGTACGATACGCAACCCAAATCGTCCCGAGACGGAGAAGCCGAGTATGGAGCCTCCCAGTTGGTGACTGCCGACGACCATCGCGCCGCCCCTGCCTCGACCGGTGAAGCCGATCGCGCGCGATTCGGTGACCTCGCTTCCGCCTACCTCGCGGATTTGCAGGGTGCCATCTCGAACCTCGATCTCGACGCCATCCTGCGGATCGTCGAGCGGCTCCGGGTGGCCCGCGATGCCGGTCGGACGATCTTCATCGCCGGCAACGGCGGCAGCGCGGCGACCGCGAGCCACTGGGTCAACGACCTCGCCAAGGCGACCAAGCGCTCCGGTCGGCGGGCGATCCGGGTGATCGGCCTGGTCGACAACGTTTCGTGGCTGACGGCCCTCGCGAATGACGAAGGCTACGACCGTGTCTTCAGCGGCCAGCTCGAGAACTTCGTCGAGCCGGGCGACGTGCTGGCGGTGATCTCGGCCAGCGGCAACTCGCCCAATGTGCTCAGGGCCGTCGACGCCGCGCGCGCCAGCGGCGCGATCACGGTCGGGTTCGTCGGGTTCGACGGCGGGCAGCTCCGCGAGCGTGTGGACGAGTGCCTCTGGGTGCCGACGCCACACGGCGCGTACGGCGTGGTCGAGAGCGCTCACTCCGTGGCCTGCGACATCGTCACGACCTGCCTGATCGGCGATACGGCGACCGACACCGCGACCGACACCGCGACGGAGTCCTCG
>JANMPL010000262.1:0-2608 GCA_031369845.1 Chloroflexota bacterium | reverse complement strand
CCAGACTGGTGCGCTACCAGACTGCGCCACGCCCCGACAGGCGGCCAGTCTAGCACCCGTCCCAGGTGGGACCCGGAGTCATCAGGACCGTGCTTCGAGGGTGCGTGGCCGCGTCGGGTCGGCGGTTCGAGCAGTGGATAGTGACGCTGAGTCACGATTCCGGGTCGAGATGCGGTCGGGCCAGCCAGTCGACGCTCTTGTTGACCCCGGGTCACGGCGGCGGGAAACCCTGCACTAGCCGCGCCGGAACTCGATCCGTCGCTCGGTGCCGGCCAGCAGGCGCTGAACGTTGTCGATGTGGAACAGCCAGACGAGGCCGCCCGCCCCGATTGCGTAGAGCACGTACAGGATCGGCAGCTGGAAGGCGACAACCGTCACGATGATCACCGCTGCCGCGAACGTCGTCGCCGTCAACGACGCGAGGGAGGAGTAGCGTGTCGCGAGCAGGACGCCCGCGAAGACCGGCATCGTCAGGAGCGCGGCGAGCGGGTGGATGACCATCAGGCTGCCGAAGGCCGGCGCGATGCCGCGCCCACCCTTGAACCCAATGAAGGGCGATCGGCTGTGACCGACGATCGCGGCGAAGGCCGCCAGGACCTCGAGACCTAGACCGCCGCCGGCAAGGAAGGCGATGATGACGGCGACGATCCCCTTGAGCATGTCGAGGAGCCCCGAAATCAACGCCGCGCGCGGGCCGAGGGCGCGCATGACGTTGGCGCCGCCCGTCCTGCCGCTGCCGATCGTCCTCGGATCCGGGCCGCCGGTCACTCGGGCGATGACGACGCCCCAGGGGATGCCGCCGATCGCGTACGCCGCCAGGATCACGAGGGCGTCGATCACGGCTTCCTGGATGCTCATCGGTCGCGAGTATACCGACGGGTTATCGGCCAAACCGGCTGTCCCGGACGGCGAAGACCGCCGGCGCGTCAGCCTTCGACGGCCCCGACCAGCCGGTCCGGTCTGCCCCTGAACCAGGCACGTCGTTCGGGATTGGCCAGGACCTCTTCCAGCAGCTCCGTCAAGCGGCGGTTCACAGGAGCAGAAACCCCCAGGCGGTCGGCTGTGCGGGCGACGGCGCCGTTCAACCACTGAACCTCGGACGGCCCGGTCCCGGACGTGGCGTGGATCCGCAGCGATGGGTCCTTGCCGCCGCGCGCGCCGCCGATGATGCGTCGCATGATCGGCCGGGCGATGGCCGCGGGGAACCGGACGCCGAACGCCAAGAGAGGAACGTTGGCACCCGGAAGCGCGACCGGCCGCAGCCCCAGCCGTCGCATGACGGCCAGCGCCTCGAGGATCTGCCGGCGCTCGATCCCGAATGCTGCCGGGTGGCCGTAGATCTCGGCCGGCGACATGTCCAGGATCGCGCTCGACGCGTTGCCGACGAGGTTGGCGACCAGCTTTGACCACTTCATCGCGGCCGGGTCGGCGACGCGGCCTGTGCGGAGGCCAGCCGTGGCGACGGCCGCGAGGAGTGCGTCGGTGAGCTCGTCCACGCCGCCGCTGGCCGGCGCCAGCGCGACGCCGCCATTGTTCAGCCTGGCCACCGTCCGCTCGCCCGTCAGTTCGACCGACGCGGTCACCGAGCCCGCGATCAGCCCGCCATCCGGCCGCGCCTCCGCGACGATCTCCTCGGCGCCGACCCCGTTGAGGACGGTGAGGGCCGGTGCCGTCGGCCAGGCAACGCACGACGCCGCCGCGTTGGCCAGGTCGAAGGCCTTGACGGCGAACACGATGACCTCAGGCGCCGCCTCGAGCGCATCGGGATCAGGAATCTCGGTGACGTCCGCGCTGGACGGCTTGCCATCCGGGTCGAGGACTGTGACCGTCGCCCGTCGCGATGGCCCATCGGGTCGCCGGCGCACGATCGCCACGTCGCGTCCACCGGCCGCAAGGGCCCAGGCGAGTAGCGTCCCAACCGCTCCGCCACCGACGACGAGGTCGGTCATCCAGTGGCCGCGGCGGACTCCTCGGCCGCCGCGTAGGCCGCCGCGAGGATCTCGATCGGGTGCTTGAGCGGTCGATCCGTGGCACGCTCGATCTGCCAGCGACACGTCTCGGAGTCGCAGGCCGCCCGGTCGGAGTCGATGGCACGAACGCGCCGGAAGAGCGGGTCGCCGACAGCCATCGCGATGTCGTACTTCTCCTTCTTCAGCCCGTACGTTCCGGCGACGCCGCAGCAGTCGTGGTCCATGTCGATGGCGCGGAGCCCCGGCACGAGGGCGAACAGGTCCATGGCCGGTAGGCCGATCCCGTGGCTCTTGAGCTGGCACGGCGCATGGTACGGCAACGTCTCCTCGAGCCGACCGAAGCGCGTGTCGAGCCGGCCCTCCTCGTGGAGGTCGAGCAGGAACTCGCAGATGTCCCAGGTCGCGGCGGCGACGGCGTGGGCATCGTCGTCGTCGACATCGAGCATCTCGCGGTACTCGGCCTTGAGGGTGTGGGTGCACGACGTCGAGGTGCCCACGATTCGATACCCCCGCCGCGCGTAGTCGGCGAAGACGCCGAGATTGCTCCGCGCGCGACCGCGGGCTTGGCTGTACAGCCCATTGCTGATGAACGGCAGCCCGCAGCAGACCTGCTCGGGCGCGATCGTCTCGAAGCCGTT
>JANMPL010000225.1:0-3778 GCA_031369845.1 Chloroflexota bacterium | reverse complement strand
TGCCGTAGATCGGGTACTCAGCGGCATACAGGAGACCGAACGCCTCGGCCCGTTCCCGGATCGCAGCGTGCTCCGCTTCGACCATCGCCTGGCCGGTCTGGTAAAGGTCAGTCCTTCGGGTCGAGCTTCAGGGCCGCCGAGTTGATGCAGTAGCGCAGGCCGGTCGGGTTCGGGCCATCGTCGAAGACGTGGCCGAGATGTCCGCCGCACGTCGCACAGAGTGCCTCGGTCCGGGTCATGAAGAGCATCCGGTCTGTCTCGGTCGCAACCGCCTCGGGATCGGCCGGGGCGAAGAAACTCGGCCAACCGGTGCCCGATTCGAACTTCGTCTCCGACTTGAACAGGGGCGTGCCACAGCCGGCGCACACGTAGGTGCCGGATCGATGCTCGTCCCAGAGCTCGCCCGTGAAGGCGCGCTCGGTGCCCTTCTCGCGGAGGACCCGGTATTGCTCCGGGCCCAGCTCCGCCCGCCACTCGGCGTCGGTCTTGGCGTGGGGTGAAGTGGTCTGGGTGTCGATGTCGGTGTCGCTCATGGTCGGAATCCTACGCCGCGTGCGTGACATCGACGTGACGGCGGAGGGACCCTGACCCTTGACCTTCTCGATGCCCTGGGCCTATTACTACTGCGTCGGATGATCAACGCGGGAGGATTGCCAGATGTGCCTGAATTGCGGCTGCATGCGTGCCCACGACGATATGGGCAAACCCGGCGTCAATATCACGTACGAAGACGTCAAGCGGGCGGCTGACGCGAACGGCAAGACCGTCGAGGAGACTCTAGCGATGATCGCCCGGACGGCCGACAAGGACCGCGGCGATCACCCGGCCGAGTACGAGGCCGCCGGCTGACCGTCGGTAGCACTCGCCGTTGACTCCGGCGCGCGTTCGCCCGACCATCCCGGCCATGAGCGACGACCTGGATCCGCGCGAAGCAGAGCGTGCCCGGCGCCGCGACCGCGAGGCCGCCGCCGCGTACCGCGACCTGATGCGGCCAGGCATGGGCAAGGTCTTCAAGCAGATCCTCGACGCCCAGGCGAAGGCGGCCAAGGAGCCGCCGAAACGCCGCCGGCGCCGCAAGCCCGGCTGATTGTCCCGGGCGGCGAATTCCTACGCGGCGAACTCGTCCTGTGGCTCGACGACCTCGATCGGGTTGTTGATCGGGTCGGCGCTCCACTCGTACCAGCCGCCGTCGTAGACCGCGATCGTCTGCCAACCCATCAGGTAGGCATAGAACCAGGTCTCGCTCGCTCGCCAGCCGGTGCCGCAATAGAAGGCGACCCGCTTGTCGGCGGTGATGCCGGCCTCCTCCCAGTTCGCGGCGATCTCCGGGTAGGGCCGCATCGTGTTGTCGACTGTGCGGTAGTGCTGCATGTGGTAGGCGTCGGTGCCGCAGTTGCCCCACACGTCGCCGGCGATCCTGCCCGCCGGGCCGATGTAGTTATAGCCGCTGACCTTACCGACGTGCTCCTTCCAGGTCCGCACGCTGACGAGGGCGGATCCTTCCTGGTCGGCAAGGATGGACTTCGCCTCGTCGATGTCGACGATGAAGTCCGGACGCTGCGGGATCGACACGCCGAAGCGCTCGACGGGCGTGGGCTGGCGCTGAACGGTTTCGAGCGGATAGCCGTCCCGGACCCACCAGTCGTATCCGCCATCGAGCAACCTCACATCTTCGACGCCGGCGTAGCGCAGGATCGCCAGGGCACGCGTCGCGGCGATCTGCCCTGCTCGGCGTCCGGGCCATTTCTCGTTCGCCTGGCCCTCGGTGTCGCGGCCGTAAACGATCACGGTCGTGTCGCTCGTGATGCCGAGCGAGCGGACCGCCTGGTCGAGCGCGGCCGGCGAGCGGCGCTGCCAGATGTTGTCCGGGTCCTCAAGCCAGTTCGTGTCGAGATAGAGCGCGCCCGGGAGGTGGTTCTCCTCGTACTCCTCGGGAACGCCGAAGTTGACGTGGAAGAGCAGGAATCGTCCGCCTTCCAAGCCCTCAGCCTGCCCGCCGTCGAGCAGCTGGCGGAGCCACTCCGTGTGGACGAGCTTGTCGTTGTTGGCGAGGCGCTCGACCGGCAGGTCCGGATCCGCGGCCCACTCCCCCCAGCCCGCGTCGTAGACCCGGACGTCGGTCAGGCCATGCGCCGCGAGGCGCTCCTCGAGATCGGCGACGTCGGCCGCGTCATAGGCGTAGAGGACAACGCTCCGGCCCGCGACGATTCCACGCGCCGCGAGCTGCCGTTCGATCTCGGCTTCGTCGACGCTGGTCAGCCAGGCGGAGGGAAACGCCACGGCTCCCGGGATGTGGCCACCTCTCGCCTCTCCCCGGAGGCGCCAGCCGTTGAAGGCGGCCGTGGGGCGGGCGTCGACGATCGTGAGATCCGGGTCGTTCAGCCGGTCGCGGAGCTCACTGGTTGATATCGCGGTGCCGGTCGGCTGGAGCGGTTGCAGGAGCGTCATGAGATGCATCCCCTCGGTTGGTCGTGACGGGTACGTGGGCAAAGAAAAACCCCCGCCAAACAGGGGTCCAGGTGGAATGTCGTGCGCCGACCGTGTCAGCCAGCGCTCAGGTACACCACCTGCCCTGCTCGGCGCAGGTATGACACATACAGTGCGTGGCGTACCGGGTGCTCATGAGACCGGCATTCTGCCATCGCCCGCGTCATTAGGCAAGACCCGGGATTCTCGCATTATGGCGCCGCTCGCGGCCAGCTCGGTCCACAGCTGCTGCGCCGCATATGAGCGCCATGGCCGCCACCGCTCAGCGCGGGCGAGGAGCGCGGCCGGCGTCGGGCGCAGGCCATCGGTGCCGGTCATGGCGCGGAGCAGGCCAACATCGGCCGCGGGGAACGCGTCCGGCTCCCGCAACGCGCGCATCGCGACGTAGTGCGCAGTCCATTCGCCCACGCCGGGCAGAGCGGTGAGGCGCGCGATCGCAGCATCGAGGGAGCCGTCACGCCGGAACAGATCGCGGTCCGCGGCCGCGACGGCTGCCATCCCGGAGATCGCCGCCGCCCGCGCCCGCGGCATGCCGAGCCGCGTGAGGTCGGCGTCCGCGAAGCGCGCGGGCGCCGGGAAGACCGCCGAGAGCCCGGGCGCCTCGCCTCCACCCCCCACCCGCAACCGCTCGCCACACAGTTCAACGAGCCGACCGATCATGACGCGGGCACCACTCACAGTGATCTGCTGGCCGAGCATTGCCCGGACGGCGAGCTCGAAGCCGTCCCACGCTCCCGGAACCCGCAGGCCCGGTCGGGCTGTGACGAGCGGCGCGAGCAACGAATCCGAGGCGAGGTGGGCGATGATCGGGCTGACGTCCGTGTCGAGGTCGAACACCCAGCGGATGCGTCGCACGATCGTCGGCACGGCGTTGGCGTCCGCGAACCAGATCGTCGCGGCGAGGGCATCGCCTCCCTTGGCCGGCGTGACCGCGATCGTGCCGTGCTGCCCGTCCACGTCGATCGTTCGGCAGTAGCGCTCGTCCTCGACGACCTCAATCGCCGGGATCGCCCGGGCCGCCAGGAACGCGATCATCGAATTCCAGTCGTATGGGGGTGTGAAGCCGAGCTCGAGGGTGAACACCGCGCGATCCGAGCGGGCCATCCTCAGCCAAAGTCGCGTCTTCCGCCGAAGTGGGCCACCACCTCCGGCCGGCGCAGCTCGTAGATTGCGATCCGGTGGCCGCCCGGCGTATGGAACGAGCAGCACGGACCCTGCGGTATCTCGAACGTTCCCTCGCGTGTCCAGCCGCGCGACTCAAGACTCGCCATGGCCTCGGCGAGCTGGCTGA
>JANMPL010000149.1:0-1926 GCA_031369845.1 Chloroflexota bacterium | reverse complement strand
GGTGCCCAGCATCGTCCAGAGACACGTCAACAACTGGCACAGTGACGAAGCCGGCCTCGACTGGACGGTTCGTCGGCCCGGCGCCAGCCCGGTTGCGTTGACCTTGAGCCCAGCACTCGAGGTCGTGGTCGACCGATATTACGTCGCGGTCCTCGGGTTGGCTCTGCTCGGCGCGTGGAAACTCGCGAGTCGAACTGTGGTCGTCGTGGCCCTGCTCCTCCCGCTGGCCTATCTGGTGGCCCCCGCTCTGATCGCCGAGGGCAATGCTCGCTATCACGTAAATGGACTCGCCCTTCTCGCCACTCTGGCAGGGGGCGCGTTGGCAAGCGAGCCGAAGCGGAGGGCTCGTGCGCTCGCGCTTGGGATCGTCGCGGTCGCCTTCTGGGCGCCACCAGGACTACTCCCAGCGCCCTTGATCGTGGTCGGAATCCTGGCGGTGGGTGCAGCTCGTCTGATCATCGCCGTCAGGCCCCGAATTCGAAGCATGATGACCCACGGTGCCCCGCGCCGCCGAGTGCTCCTCGGCCTCGCCGCCAGCGTTGTTGGCGTGCAACTCGGTCTCGCTGGACTCTTACTCTTGGCGCGCCAGGTGGTCATCGACTGGTCACTCACGCAGCCCGCCGGCTGGACGTCGTTTCGCTCCTATGCCGCGTTGCCAGTCCCGGGGGACCCGATTGTGCTGCGAGCTTCCGACGTACCTGCCCGGTTCCGAAAGGTGTCGTTTCCTGATGCTGTCGTCCTGAGTTACCCGTCTTCAGCGAAGCCCGGCGAGCGCGTGGGGCTCCTACGGATGTTTCCTGACCTCGAAGTTGGGGCGAAGTACGTGATCTACCTCCAGTTGCTTGACCCGGCTCCGCGGACCGGTGGTGACCACATTACGGTGCGGCTGAACGGCCGACTCGTCTGGGAGCCACCAGTGGACCCTGACGGCGAGACGGGCTGGCGGGACGTGATCGTGCCGTGGACGGCCGACTCGCCATTCGCCTCAGTCGAGATCGAACGCTCCGCGGAGGCCCCACTCGCAGCGACTGAGGTCCTGATTCGGTCAGTGCACGTCTATCCGAAGTACTGATGAGGCTGGGATGACCTGCCCGCCCGCGTCGCTCCGCCCCTGAACCGATGGACAGTCCATTCGATCTGGTGCGCGCGATCGCCACATTCCTGGTCGTTGCGGTCGCGTTGTACGCGTACGCGCTGGCCGTCCTTGGCCGACACGCAGGCAATCCCTCGGCCGCAGATCAGCCCCCCCTCTTCTTCGTGGTCCTCGTTCCCTGCCTGAATGAAGCCCGGGTGATCGAGAAGACCCTCGAATCGCTGCTCGCTCTCCGCGGCCGATTCCACATCGCCGTGTTGGACGATGCCTCAGACGACGGTTCGCCCGACGCGGTCAGCCGTCTTCCGCCATGGATGGTGACCCTCGTGGAGCGGCGCGGCGAGGACGCCCGAGTCGGAAAAGGGGCGGCACTCAACCAGGGTCATCGCGACGTCCTGAGGTGGCGAATCGGCGACCTCTACGGATCCGAGAACGTGATCGTCGCGGTATTCGACGCTGACTCGCGCGTCCCCGCCGATTTCCTGGAACGGATGACGCCGTACTTCTCGGACCCGAGCGTCGTCGGGGTGCAAGCCGCTGTTCGAATGTACAACCTCAATAGGAACTGGCTGACGTTCTGGCAGAACCTCGAGTTCGTTGTCTGGGCACGCATCTTCTCCCGAGCCAAGGACCGCCTCGGAAGCGCCACCCTTGGAGGCAATGGTCAATGTGTTCGGCTCTCGGCCCTTATGTCGCTAGGGGACGCTCCATGGAGACCATCGCTTACCGAGGATCTGGATCTGAGCCTACGGTTGATCCTGAACGGCGGGCGTATTCGATTCTGCGGTGATGCCTATGTGGCGCAGGAGGCGGTCCCTCGCGTGGGTCAGCTC
>JANMPL010000133.1:0-4647 GCA_031369845.1 Chloroflexota bacterium | reverse complement strand
CGATCATGTCGACGAGCGGCGCCAGGTCACGGTCGATTTCGAACGGCCGGAACCGCAGGTCCGGAATCGGCGGAGCGTCCGGCAGGTGGATCGCTGTGTCGAGGTCGATTGTCATGGTGCTGCCTCCGTGGAATCGAGCGGCTTGCGCCAGACGGTGCTGCTGCCCCCGACCTCGAAGCCGCAACTCGTGTAGAGATGGAGGGCCGCGTGCGGATTCTCGGCATCGACGCCGAGGTTGGCGCTCGTCATTCCGCGCTCCTTGAGCAGCGCCAAGCTGCACAGGATCAGCGCCCGGGCGAGTCCTTGGCGGCGATAGGGCGGACGAACGAACACCGCATCGAGCATGCCGCGGGGTTCCGGCTCCTCTCCCCCGGGGGCATCAGAGTCACGGTTCTCCAAGACATTGAGAACCGCCCCGGCGACCTCGTCGCCTGCAAACGCGACGACATGCAGCGACGGGTCCAGGCGCGGGTCGCCGACGAACCGGGCGAACGCCTCGACGCTGTCCTCGACCTCGTCCCAATTGCCGAGGGAGGCGTCGATCTGCGCATCTCGAACGATGCGCATGTCGGCGAGCGTGACCGGCCGGATCTCGAAGCCGTCCGGCATCTCCGCGACCGGGATGTTCTCTAGATCCGAACGGATCATGTCGTAGAACGTGCGGACCGGCCGATAGCCGCTCCGCGTCAGGAGGCGTGTTCCGGGCGGCTCGGGATTCCACGTCTCGGATTCGAACCAGCGTGGCCGGTCGGCAGGGTGGTCGGGGGCGATCTCCCGGATCCGCATCTCGCCCCACGCGAGCATCGCCCGGCCGATCCCCTGGCCCAGGTGGTCCGGATGCAGCAGGCATGTGCTGTCGTAGCTCCTGCCGCCGTCGCTTGAGTCGCTCCAGCCGACCCGGACGTAGCCGACGATCGTGCCCTCGAGCTCGACGATCGCGACGTCGCGGGCTGGATCGCAATTCGTCAGGTTCGCGTACTGGTTCGCCATCATCTCGAGGGTCGGGACCTCGTCGATGCCGTTGGCCCGCCGGACGGCCACGTTCGCGGCCACCATGCCTGGCAGGTCGGCGGCCCCGGCGTACTGCCGGAACCGCAACCCCGGCACGGCGGGAACCGTGACCCGGAAGTCGTCCTCGCCGATCACCGGTCGTTCCGTCCGTACTTCGCTTCCATCACTTTCCCGACCGACTTGCTGATCGTCCGCCAACGCCGACGCTCAGCCTCGCGCGCCAGGTGGTCGACGCGCCGCTCGAGATGGCGGGCTTCGCGCTCGAGCTTCTTCCACCCCTCGAACCGATTCGGGTCGAGATCGCCGTCGGCCATCGCCGAGGCCACCGCGCAGCCGGGCTCGCCCGCATGGGCGCAGTCGGAGAATCGGCAGGTCGCGGCGAGGGCATCGATGTCCGCGAACGACCGCTCCATACCCGCGTCCGCATCCCACAGGCCGATCTCGCGCATCCCCGGCGTGTCGAGGACGAGCCCGCCGTCCGGCATCCGGTGGAGCTGGCGCCGGCTCGTGGTGTGTCGGCCGCGGGCGTCGTCCTCGCGGATCTCGCGGACCGCGGCGACCTCGTCCCCTGCGATCGTGTTGACAAGCGTCGACTTGCCCACGCCGGACGATCCGACGAACGCGACGGTTGCGCCCGGCCGGATCTGCGCACGGAGCTCCTCGATCCCGCGGCCGTCGATCGCGCTCACGACGATGATCGTCACCCCGACGGCGATCGATTCGACTTCGGCGAGCGTTGCCTCGAGGTCCTCGCCCAGGTCGGCCTTGGAGAGGACGACGACCGGCTCTGCGCCGCTCTCCCAGGCCAAGGCGAGGTAGCGCTCGAGGCGGCGCAGGTTGAGGTCATGGTTGAGCGACGCGACGACGAACACGACGTCGACGTTCGCGGCCACGACCTGGGCGACTGATCGGAGACCGGGCGCGTGCCGAAGCACGCTCGTCCGTCGGGGCAGGACGGCGTGAACGGATGCGCCGTCGTCGCGTGACTCGAGCGCGACCCAGTCGCCGACGGCGGGATACGCCGCCGGATCGTTGCCGGCGTCGAACCGATAGCGGCCCGTCACGCTTGCGCGCCGCTCCCCGCCGGCGGTCTGGACGATGTACGACCCGCGATCCTCCGCCACGACGCGGCCCGGTTCGAGACCGGCCGCAGCGTGGGCGGTGAAGGCGGTTGAGATGTCCCCGGTCCAGCCGAAAGCAACCAGGTCCGGGGCGTTCATCAGCCGACCCTCTTGAGCTTGCCGGTCCGTTTGGCGTAGAGCTCGGCGCGTCCGAACGCCCAGAGACCAAACGGGATGAGGACCACGCCCATCACGATCAGCGGCCACACGTCGTGGACGAGCGAACCGATCGGGGCGCCGTCGATGAGGCCGTGCCGGACGCCGTCGAGGACGTACGTCGCGGGTGACAGCCGGGACAGGACCTGCATCCAGCCGGGCAGGACGTCGACCGAGTAGTAGACCCCCGACACGAGCAGGAGGCACGACTGGAGGACGAACGTCATCTGCGCACCGCGCTCCACGTAGAGGAGCGGCAGGATCGCCGCGATCATCCCGATCCCAACGAAGCTGAACGAGCCCAGGAGCATGAACAGCCCGACGGTCGCGAGATTCGCGCCGGCGAAGTTGAGTTGCGGGAAGAACAGCAGCAGGACGATGAGGATCACGGCGGTGTGGATCAGCCCGTAGATCATCGCGTAGAGGACGGAGCCAAGGAGCTGCGACGAGCGCCGGATCGGCGCCATCATCGTGTACTCCAGGGTGCCCTCCCAGCGCTCCACGGAGATCGTTTCGGCGATCCACGAGAAGACCACGGACAGGTAGTTCCAGAAGATCGCGCCCACCATCAGCAGCAGGATCAGCCGCGGGCTGCCCTGGTCCGCACCAATGAGCGAGATGGAGAGCGCGCCCGCGACCGAGTAGACCAGGAAGGCGACTTCCCAGCCCCAGTAGCGGCGAGTGAGAAAGAAGTTGCGCTCGACGAAGGCATACGAGGCCTTCAGCTCATGGGCGACGCTGAACACGGTGGTTCTCCTTGCGAGGGAGCCGGCCCGATCCTCAGCGGAATCGGGCCAGCTCGAATGACTGCTCGCCGGCCAGCCTCGCGCCCACTCGGACGAGAGACCGCCCAACGGCCAGTCGGACTGAACGACGTGGCTGGCGCGGGACCCGGCGGGCCTCGGCCGCGGCGCGACGGTCGCGGTCACGGGCGTCATTGGCCAGGTACAGGGCCAGCGGGTACAGGGTTCGGTTCTCCATTGCTATCTCACCTCCTTTCATTCGTCGTTGTCGTCGGACTCGTCCTCGACGTCCTCGTCGAGCGAACGACCGGTGTAGGTCATGAACACGTCATGAAGGGTCGCCTTCGTCTGTGTTCGGTTGCTCTCGGCGGCGATGAGGCCGTCCGGGGTGTCCTCGGCGACGACGCGGCCGCCGTCGAGGATCGTGATGTGGTTGCAGAGGCGCTCTGCCTCGGCGAGGTCGTGGGTCGTGAGCACGATCGACGTGTCATGCGTCTCCTGCAGCTCTTCGATGAACGACTGGACGTCGAGCTTCGAGCGTGGGTCGAGGCCGGTTGTCGGCTCGTCGAGCAACAGGAGCGTCGGGCTCGTCAACAGGGCTCGCGCAATCGCGACCTTCTGCTGCATGCCCCGGCTCATCTGCTCGACCGGTCGGCCGACCCGCTTCTCGGCGATGCCCAGGCGACCGAGGATCTCGATCGCCTCCCGCTTGGCAAGTCCTGCGTTCTTGCCGTAGAGACGGGCAGCGAACAGCAGGTTCTCCATCGGGCTGAGCTTCTTGAAGAAGGCAGCATCGACGCTGACCCGGTTGATCAGCCGTTTGACGGCCATCTCCTCGCGCTCGATGTCGTGGCCGAAGACCTCGACCCGACCCTCGTCGAGCGTGAGAAGACCGCTCACCAGGCGGATGAGTGTCGACTTGCCGGACCCGTTTGCACCGAGGATCCCGTGGATGCCACCCCGCTCGAGGCGGAGAGACACGTTGGAGATCGCGGTGACGGGCTTGCGCTTCCGGCCGACGGTGAACCGCTTCGTGACGCCGTCGATGACGAGCGCGGGTACGGAGTCGCGGCCGGCGAGCGCGTCGACAGAGTCGATGGGCCTCGCGATATTCGGTTGCTGGACCAATGTGGCGGTCACGGTTCGCGCTCCTGGATTGCTGCTTGACTGTGGGTGGGACGGAGAATCAACAAAGCCGCGGGCCCCGCTGACGCTCCTGCGTCGGGTGGGCCTCGCGGCTCTGGATGCACTTCAGATAGGGAAGGGCATCAAAAAAGCCGGGGGCCCGATCTGGCCCACGGCTCGTAGCTCGCGTCTGGCGGTTGACCGCCTCAGGCTAGCTCGAGATGGGCGCAAATCTCCCGATGGCGTCGCCACTGAGTGGCGCCATCCTGCGCGGGGTCCGGAAGATCATCATCATTCGGAGCCGCCTCCGTTGAGCTAGACATGGCGGGCGATCTGCGCGCCGGTCGGCAGTCTACGCGGGCCGCAAAGGGAGTGTCAACCCTCTGTACTCGTCCTGTGAACGGACAGCGATTCTGTCCGAGTTAAGCGGACAGCGACTTTGTCACCCTCGATCCCATGGAGACGAGGGAGGCAATCACCTTGGATACTCG
>JANMPL010000073.1:0-6247 GCA_031369845.1 Chloroflexota bacterium | reverse complement strand
AACGAGGTGAAGTCGGCTTGGCCCATGTGCAGCCTGACCACCGGTGACGCGACGACGATCAGGAGCACGGATGTCGCGACGGCGGAGACGACCGGCTTGCGCATGACCGCCCGGACGAGCGTCGCCCAGATGCCGCTCCCCTCCTCGCGGTCGCGACTGATGATCGGCACTCGCAGCCGATCCACCCGGTCGCCAAGAATGGCGAGCGTCGCGGGCAGGAACGTCAGCGAGCCGATGACCGCGACGAGGACGACCGAGATCGTCCCGATCGCCATCGACCTGAACAACGGGTCGTCGAGCAGGAACAGCCCGCCGATCGAGATCATCACCG
Source organism: Chloroflexota bacterium (assembly GCA_031369845.1). Lineage (GTDB taxonomy): Bacteria > Chloroflexota > Limnocylindria > Limnocylindrales > CSP1-4 > CF-46. Next base: position 5,916 of record JANMPL010000073.1, on the reverse strand, counting down.
CCAGCCCCGAGAAGAAGACGGCCCGGCCGGCCGTGCTGCTCGCAACGTGGATCGCGGCGAGACGATCGCGCCCGTGGCGTCGCTCCGTTCGGAAGCGGGTGAGCATGAACAGCGAATAGTCGACGGCGACGGCCAGCCCGATCAGCACCACGAGCTGACTTGCGTAGGGGCTCACCGGCGCGACGAACTGGCTATAGAGCCCGAGGGTGCCGAACGCGGCGAGCAGGGCGGTTGCCGCGAGGATGAGTGGGATGATCGCGGCCACGAACGCACCGAAGGCGACCAGGAGGATCGCGAGCGTCAGCAAGCCCGAGATGATGAGCGAACGATCGAGACTGCCGTTGATGAGCTCGCTGATCTCGTCATTCGCCAGCGTGTTGTTCAGGGCATGGATCCGCAGGTCCGGGTGGGCAGCCTTGATGTCGCTGACGAGCGCGGGCACCGGCACGAGGCGTGCGACGAGCGTCTCGCCATCACCGGGCACCCGCGCAACGACCCTGACGGTCGTTCGGTCGGGCGAGACGAGGCCGGCGGTCGGCGGGGCGCCGAGCGGGTCCGCGACCTGCTCGAACACGGGGCCGGTCGTTCCATCGACAGTTGCCTGAAGAGCCGTCATGCGGGACACGATGTCGGCGATGACCGCCTTGAACGAGGGATCGTCGATCGTCCCCGACGCGCTTGAAACGACGAGGAGGAACTGTGCGGAAGCCTTCTCCGCGGACTGGGTGTTGGCCGCGTTGTAGACGACGTAGGCCTCCCCCGCCTCGTATTTCGCGCGATCGTCGTTCGAGACCGCTTCGGCGGAATTCGTCCCTCCCGCGAGCAGGCTGGCCACGAAGATGCCGATCGTGACGACAAACCAGAGCCCGAACACGGGCCAGCGGTGATGAGCACTCCAGCCCGCGACGCGGACGGTCCAGGGCACGCCGATCGGTCGGTCGGCCGAGTCCGAGGTCTGGTCTGGCGCGGTCATCGGGCGAGTCTCCCCAAGGCGCGACGACGACGAGGACGGGGAGGGATAGGGTAGCCGAGGAGCGTGAGCCTAGTGACGCGCCGCAACGACTTCTCCCGTGGAACGTCATCGTCAGCAGCGACGCGAGATTCTGAGACGGGGGGCGCGTAGGATCACGGCCAGCGTCGCCCGTCACGACAGCCGCCGCCGACGCTGAGGGAAGCTGGAGGGACAGATGGATCAACTCGGCCCCGACCGAAAGGATCCAGATCCAGATCCGGATATCGAGCCGCCGGCAGCCACGCCACCAACCGCGGACGACGCCCCGCCTCCCGCCGAGCCCGGGGCGGAGGCCGACGCCACGCAGGCGTATGCCACGCCCGTCGACACCGATGCCGCCGTCCACACGGAGGTCGTCGAACCGCCACCCGTTCACGTATTCGTTCCTGAGCAGCCGAGCGGCCGACGTCGCGTCGGTGGCCGCCTGTCGGCGGTCATGGCGGTTCTCGCCATCCTCGCGATCGGTGGCGCCGCTGCGTTGGGCTATTCGCTCAACCAGGACCTGACGGCCACGCGTGCGAGCCTCGCCGCGACCGAGGGCGATCTCGGAACCACGAACACAACGCTGACGGACACGAGCGGCACCCTTGACGCGACGACAACGACGCTCACTGCTGCCAAGGCAGAGCGATCCAAACTCGACGCCGAGGTCGTCGACCTGGCGGCCCAGGTCGCGAGCCAGGCGGAATGCGTGATCCTCCAGAAATCGGCCCTCAAGGAGCTCGGCGTGATCTCCGACCTCCAGACGGACAACTTCAACCGCACGACCGAGGGATCCACCTGGGCCAAGTCCGAGGACAAGCGGAACAAGGCGGTCAGCGATGCACTCGCCGCCTACTACCAGGCCTACAGCAAGGCGTTTGACCGGAATCTGTCGTCAGCCCGAGCCTGGGCGGCGAAAGGCAAGGAAGCGGTGGGCATCCTCGCGGTCCAGGCGAAGCAACAGGTCGCCGAGTTCGACCTGATCGATCGTTCCGCCGCGACGATCGAGATCGCCATCAACAAGCTGGAAGAACAGCTCAAGAAGACCGAGTCGACGTGCGAGGCGGTGAACTGATGAACGCCACCGCCAGGCGCTCCGGCGTCGACATCCGCGTCATTGGCATCGCCGTCATCGTCCTCCTGCTCGCCTTCGGTGGAGCGGCCGCCTGGGCCTACACAACGAACGCCGACCTTGAACGGACGCGCCAGACCCTGACGTCGACCAGCACCGACCTCGACTCGACGAAGAACACGATGGCCGACACCGACAGCAAGGTCACTGTCGCCAAGGCCGCGGTGACCGACGAGGAGGCCGCGATCAAAAGCGACAAGGCTCGCATCACGAACCTCGGGAATCAGATCAAGCGCAAGGACGCCTGCATCGTGGCGCAGACCGCCAACCTGGCCGAGATCCGGCGAATCCTCGCCCTCGAGCGCGAGAATTTCGGTCGGACCACGAGCGGCTCGACCTGGGCCAAGACCAACGACGCCAGCAACAAGGCGCTCGATCTCGCGATTTCCTACCTCGCCAAGTCATATGCGAGCGCCGCCGCGGGCAGCTACTCCACGGCCAACTCGTGGCTGAGCAAGTCGAATGCCCAGGTGGCGGCCAGCAACAGGCAGATCAAGGCTGCCAACAAGGCCGTCGCCGCGTTGAACGCGGCCTCCGACGCGATCAACAAGGCGAGCGACGAATTCGCGAAGACGCTCGACAAGACCGCCGCGACCTGTGGCAGCTGACCGCGACCCGCAAGAACTCAGTCCTCCTCGAGGGTCGCGGCTAGTCGGTGAGGATCTCCTCGGCCTCCGGAGGCGACATGGAGATCCGCCGCACGTCGTCGAAGTCCGGCACGAGCTCAGCCGATGGCCTTTCGCAGGTAGAGCCCCTGGACCTCGTAGCCGAGCCGCTCGTAGAACCGCTGGGCCGCGACATTGCGGACGGACATGTCCAGGACGATGACGCGGACCCCGCGCTCCGCGGCCCATGCCTCGGCAGCCGCCATGAGGGCCGTCCCGATCCCGTGATCCCGCTCATGGTCGAGGACCGCGATGCCGATCTCGGCGATGGTCACGGGCGCCAACATCGAGCCGGGCGATGGTGCTGGGAGGAGGGCGATCGACGTCGATCCGACGACGCGACCGTCGACGACCGCGGCGAGGTAGCCCGACGTCCGACCGTCGTCCTCGACGATCTCTCGCAGCCGCTCGGCCGCCTCGTCGCGATCGGGTACCCGGTAATGCTCTGGATCGAGTCCGACGTGGTCCGTTGCGCTTGAGAGGTAGATCTCGAGTAGGTCGTCGAGATCCTCGAGCGCGGCCGGCCGGATCTCGAGTCCGCCCACCGCGTTCACCTCGCGCCTTCTACTGGTTGTCGATCTGTGCGCGCTGGAGGCGGCCGCTGAAGTCGACGTAGATCGACTTCCATTCGGTGTAGGTGTCGAGGGCCGCGTGACCGGCCTCGCGGTGGCCGTTGCCGGTCTCTTTCCAGCCGCCGAACGGGAGATGCGTCTCGGCGCCGGTCGTCCCCGCGTTGACGTAGACGATGCCCGTCTCGAAATCGCGCATCGCCCTGAAGGCGGTGTTCGCGTCCCGGGTGAAGATCGACGACGACAGCCCGTAGCGGGTCTGGTTGATCGCGGTGACGGCAGCGTCGTAGGAATCGACGGGAATGACCGACAGGACCGGCCCGAAGATCTCCTCTTGGGCGATCCGGTCCATCGGCTTCACCCCGGAGAACACGGTCGGCGCGAAGAAGTGGCCGTGCTGCAGGTCGCCATCCGTTACGCGGTGACCGCCGGTCACGAGCGTGCCTTCGCGGCCTCCGATGTCGATGTAGGACGCGACCTTCTCGACGGCCTCGGCGTTGATCAGCGGCCCGACGTCAGTGGCCGGGTCGGAACCCGGTCCGAGCCGGAGCGAGCGTGCCCGGGACTCGAGTCGGCTGAGGAGATGCTCGAGGACCGGTTGCTCCACGACGACGCGGCTCGCGGCCGTGCAGCGCTGGCCGGTCGTCCCGAAGGCCGACCAGAGGATCCCGTCGGTCGCGAGGTCGAGGTCGGCGTCGGCCATGACGACGATGCCGTTCTTGCCGCCGAGCTCCAGGCTGACCCGCTTCAACCGTCGCGCGGCGCGCTCCGCGATGCGCTTGCCGGTGACCGACGACCCGGTGAACGAGATCACCGGCACGTCCGGCGAGTCGACGATCGCGTCGCCGACCTCCGCTCCCCTGCCGGTGACCATGTTGACCGTGCCGGCGGGGAAGCCCGCCTCGGCCATCAGCTCGACGACGAGCGTCGCGCAGTGTGGCGTGTCGCTCGAGGGCTTGAAGACCACGGTGTTGCCCGTGACGAGCGCGGGCATCATCTTCCAGCACGGAATGGCGATCGGGAAGTTCCACGGGGTGATGATCCCGGCCACGCCGATCGGCTGGCGGATGCTCATCGCCCACTTGTCTGGGAGCTCCGATGGGACCGTCTCGCCGAACATCCGCCGGCCCTCGCCGGCCATCAGGTACGCGATGTCGATGCCTTCCTGGACGTCGCCCCGGGCCTCGGCGATGACCTTTCCCATCTCGCGGCTCATCGCCTGGGACAGCCGCTCCTTGTGCTGGGCCATGAGTTCGGCGAAGCGATAGAGGATCTCGCCGCGCTTGGGCGCGGGCATCCGGTTCCAGAGCGGGAACGCGGTTTCGGCCGAGCGGGTGGCCATCGCGACGTCGGCCGCGGTGGCTTGCTGGAAGCGGCCGATGATGTCGCGGGTATCAGCGGGGTTGCGGCTCTCGAATGTCTGGCCGCCCGTCGACTCGCACCACTGCCCGGCGATGAAGAGGCGGAACGTCGGAGGGGCCGACCGGGCTGAGGACCGGGCGTCTCCTGCTGTCGTTGTCATCGTTACTGGACCCTCTCAAACGCCGCCGCAGCGGACCCGCCGCCACCGAGGCAGGGCGTCGTCGCGCTCGTTCCGGTCGGGAGACCGGCCCGTAACGCGGCTAGTCGAGCCGGGGCCTGGCCGACGCCGGCCTGGAGGACCTGGCCCATCAGGACCTCATCGATCGGTGTCCCGTCCGGCAGCCCGGCCCGTTCGACGGCAGCTCGGATCGCGACGCCGCCGAGCTCGACGGCCGGGGTGTTCGCAAGCGCCCCACCGAACTTCCCGATCGGCGTCCGCGCGGCGCTGACGACATGAACGTGGCCGTTGCGGCCGTTGAACTGGTCGGTCATGCATGAAATCTACACCCGGTGAGCCCCAGATAAGGCCGACAGTCCAGAGTGCCGCGATGGAAGACGTCCGACTTGGTTCGGAGGTCAGGATCCTCCGTCGCCGACGGGGCCTGACCCAGGCCGGGTTAGCACAAGCGGCCGGGGTGTCGCCAGCGATGGTCTCTCGACTCGAGCAGGGCGACATCGACCGGACTGATCTGCGTTTCTTGCGGCGCACCTTCGCCGCGCTTGATGCGCGGATCGATCTCGTACCTCGTTGGCGGGGCGCCGATCTCGACCGCCTCCTCGACGCCAACCACGCGGCACTAACCGAAATCCTGGTACGTCGCCTATCGAGCCTGCCGGCCTGGATTGTTCACCCCGAGGTCACGTTTTCCATTTTCGGTGAGCGTGGCTCGATCGATGTCGTCGCTTGGCATCCCGGCCGGCGCGCACTCCTCATCATCGAGGTAAAGAGTGCGATCGGTGATGTAGGTGGCCTCGTCCGACAGGTCGATCGCTATCGGCGTCTCGCCCGGGATATCGCCCGTGAGCGGGGCTGGACGCCGGCGTTCGTCGCGGTTTGGGTCGTGGTCGCAGATGGGCGGACCTCACGACGTCGACTTGCCGAGCATCGCGCCACGCTCCGGCGGGCGTTTCCAGGCGATGGGCACATGATGGAGCAGTGGATCCATTCGCCCGATCGCGAGCTCAGCGGGCTGT
>JANMPL010000014.1:0-1598 GCA_031369845.1 Chloroflexota bacterium | reverse complement strand
GGTCATCGGCGTCGGCGGCGGCGGCAGCAACGCCGTCAACCGAATGATCCGGGCCGAGATGATGGGCGTCGAGTTCATCGCCTGTAACACCGATGCACAGGCGCTCCTCCAGTCGGACGCGCCGCACAAGATCCGCATCGGCGACAAGATCACCCGAGGGCTCGGCGCCGGCGGCGACAGCACGATCGGGCAGCGGGCGGCCGAGGAGGACTCGGAGAAGATCGCCCAGGCGCTCGTCGATTCGGACATGGTCTTCATCACCGCCGGACTCGGCGGAGGGACCGGCTCGGGCGCCGCTCCGATCGTCGCCCAGATGGCCAAGGAGGCCGGGGCGCTGACGATCGGGGTCGTGACCAAGCCGTTCGGCTTCGAGGGCGCGAAGCGCAAGCTCATTGCCGAGAAGGCCGCCGAGGAGCTGAAGGCCTCGGTCGACACCCTCATCACGATCCCGAACGATCGGCTGAAGGACGTCGTCCAGAAGAACACCTCGATCATCGACGCCTTCCGGGTCGTCGACGACGTCCTCCGCCAGGGCGTCCAGGGGATCAGCGACATCATCACGATGCCGGGGCTGATCAACCTCGACTTCGCCGACGTGCGGGCGATCATGAAGGACGCCGGGTCGGCGCTGATGGGCATCGGCCGGGCGACCGGCGAGAACAGGGCTGTGGAGGCCGCCCGAATGGCGATCGCCAGCCCGCTCCTCGAGGTCAACATCCAGGGTGCCCAGGGCATCCTCTTCAACATCACGGGCTCGTCGAGTCTGAGCCTGTTCGAGGTTACCGAGGCAGCCGAGGAAATCCGGGCGGCGGCCGACCCGGAGGCGAACATCATCTTCGGGACGAGCTTCAACGAGCGGCTCGGCGACGAGGTGATGATCACCGTCATCGCGACGGGCTTCGACGGGATGCGGAAGCGCGAGACGCGCCACGCGGCGGCCGCCCAGCCGACCGATACATCGGCGTCGCTTCGGGCTCCGCGCGAGCGGGACTTCCTCGAGGAGCTCGAGCGGCAGCGGGTCGTGTCGAACGACGGCGGCTTCGAGATCCCGACCGGGGAACCCGATCACGGCGCGGCTGCGGCTTCGGGGCCGACGCCCCGGGTCGAGCGCACGGTCGGGGAGCCGGTGCCGGTGAAACGTGCCGCGGCCTACGACGCGGACGACCTCGAAATCCCGAGCTTCCTTCGCCGGAAGTAGCCGTGGGCCGATGATGGCCCGCGACGAAGATCAGATCGCGGTTCTTGCTGCCGCGCGCGAGCGCGTCCTCGACAGGATCGCCGGGGCGGCCGGGCGAGCCGGCCGGGACCCGGCCGACGTCACGCTGGTCGCGGTCTCGAAAACCGTGCCCGTTGAGCGACTTGTCGCGGCTGTTGCCGCCGGGCTGACGACGCTCGGCGAGAACCGGGTCCGGGAGGCAGAGGGGAAGGTGGGCGCCGTGGCGGGGGCGACGTGGCACCTCGTCGGGCCGCTCCAGTCGAACAAGGTCCGTCGGGCGCTCGAGGTCTTCGACACGATCCAATCGGTCGACTCGGTCGAACTCGCGCAGCGCATCGACCGGCTTGCGACGGACGTCCGCCCCGGCGAGCGGGTCCCCGTC
>JANMPL010000585.1:0-1541 GCA_031369845.1 Chloroflexota bacterium | reverse complement strand
GCAGCCGAGGCTTCGCGCGATCGCTTTGGCGAGGACGGTCTTGCCGGTTCCGGGCACGTCCTCGATCAGGAGATGACCGCGACACAGCAACGCAACGAGAGCCAACCGGACTTCGTGGTGCTTGCCAACGATCACGCGCTCGACGTTGGCGAGGACCTTCTCGCCAGTCTGCTCAAGGTTCGTCATCAGGCTCCTCGGGGAATCGCGAGCCGCCCTCGGGCCGCGAAGGGGGTGTCGACTGATAGTACGCCGGAGACGCCGAATGGGTTCGCAGGGTTACCGACACGGGCCGATTGTGTGTCGTCGCCGTCGTCGCAGCGTTTGAGGCGGGCTCGTGGCGATCTCAACCTCGGAGGAGCGTGGAGCCGCCGACGACGAGGGTCATCATGCAGCCGACGAGGCCCATCGCGGCCAGGAAGAACTCGCCGCCGACGAACGCCGCGACCGCGACCACGGCGAAGAGCGCGGCCATCACGACCGCGACCGCCGCCAGCCCGATCCGCTCGAGGGCCGTCCGTCGCTCACGTTCGACCGCCGCCGGGCCGACGTCGGTCAGGCGCTCAGCGTCAGCGAGATCGTCGTCGTCGGGTCGGTCCGCGATCGGCTCACCGCTTCGCTCGTCGCTCATGGCGCCACGGTATCGAAATATGCCTTCATGAGCGAGCCGGCGAGCGGCGCCGCCCTCGCCCCTCCCCTGCCCCCGCGCTCGACGAGGACCGCGATCGCGATCTGCGGGTCGTTCGCCGGGGCGAAGCCGATGAACCACGAGTGCGGCTCGCCCGAGCCGCCGAGCTCGGCCGTACCTGACTTGCCGGCCGTCGGGATGCCTGGCACCTTGGCGCCCGACGTGAACTGCCGGCCGAGTTGGCCCTCGACGGCCTGGAGCATCGCCGCGGTGATCGCGTCGGCATCGGCCTGCGAGATGACTCGACGGATCGATTCCGGACCGATCCTGCGGGTCCCGGCCTTGCCGGTGAGCGCCGTGACGAGCCGCGGCCGCATCAGCTCGCCGTTATTCGCCACGGTCGCCGCCACGAGCGCCATCTGGAGCGGCGTGACGAAGGTCTTGCCCTGGCCGAAGGCCGCGCTGGCGAGCTCGACGTCGTCCTTGAAGCCGCCCGGCGCCGAACCTTTCCCGTCGGTCACCTGCGAGGGCGCCGTCGGCAGGTCGAACGGCAGGGGCGCCCCGAACCCCAGCCGCTGCGCGTACTCCGTGAGGTTGTCGCCACCCGTCTCGAGCCCGGCGAGCGCGAACCAGATATTCGACGAAACCTCCATCGCACTGACGAGATTGAAGGTCTTCGCCGCGACGCCCGGATGCTCGTTGATCCGGAAGCCGCTGACGACGAGGCCGTTCTTCTCGGCCGCCGCCTGGTTCGGGAACTTCGTCGTTGGCTCGATTGCGCCCGAGCCGAGGCCAGCGATCGCGGTGACGACCTTGAAGATCGAGCCCGGCGTGTAGCGACCCTGCGTCGGTCGGGTGAGGAGCGGCTGGGCAGGGTTGTCGCTGACTGCGGCCCAGCCCTCCTTCTCGGTTCCCG
>JANMPL010000543.1:0-1654 GCA_031369845.1 Chloroflexota bacterium | reverse complement strand
ATCGGCGATACGGTCGTCGTAGAACGCGCGCGTCACCGCCGACGGCCTGCCCAGCCCGAAGTGAGCCGGCACGAGCCGCTCGAGCGACGTCCGCGGCCCGCGTCCGTCCCGCGCCCGGACCGCGGCGGCCAGCCCGGCCATCCCGACCGACGTTCCCCCACCCCAGTCGCCCGAGATGTCCCCCACCCCGTCGAATCTCGCAGTCCGGCCATCTGGCGCGATCGCGGCTCCGTTGATCCCCTGGCCGCAGATGAGGGCGATCCCCCAGCCCTCGCTGGCGCCGGCCCACAGCGCACCGATACAGTCGTTGGCCACGACGTCACGCGCGCTCAGCCGGGCGCCCGCGAGTGCCCGCTCGAGCATCCGGACGTCGGCGGTGAAATCAGCTCCGGCGATCGCATGGACGCCGATCGTCGAGATTGGTCGCGCAGAGGGATCGAGTCCGGCCTGGCGGGCCACGTGCTCGACGAGTCCGACGAGGCGCTCGATGCCGGCCTCGAGCCCGACCGCCTGGTGCGAGGTCGTTGGTCCACGGGTGGCGGCGAGGAGCGTACCGTCGGCCGCGACCAGCGCGACGTCCGTCTTCGAGTTGCCACCGTCGACGGCCAGTACCGAGGTCGTCACCCGGGATGCTGCGTCGGCAGGCTGTCGAGGTCGTCGACCGCGACGAACGTCGCCCCGCGCTCGCGAAGCGCCGAAACGATCTTTGGGATTGCCGCCAGCGACTGGTCCGGCCACGTGTGCTGGAGGACGACGGCACCGTCGCCGCGAGCGATCGCGCCCGAGACGACGGTCGACTCGACGTCGGCGGCCGAATTGGTCGGCTCCCAGTCCTCGGCGCTCACGTCCCAGCCGACCTCCCGGTACCCGAGCGCCTCAAGCCGGCCGACCAGCTGTGGATCCTCCCCGCCGGCCCCGAATGGGCAGCGGAACCACGGCCGCGGATCCACACCGGCGTGCTCGAGGATCGCGGCCTGGGCGTCGCGAACGTCGGTCGCGAGGCCGGCCGCTGACAGCAAGGGCATCCGGGCGTGGTAGTGGGAGTGGCTGCCGACGAGATGCCCGTCGCCACCGATCCGCCTGGCGATCTTCGGATAGGCCTCGGCCCAGCGGCCCTGGACGAAGAACGTCGCGCGAACGTCGGCGGCTTCGAGCGCGTCGAGCAGCCGGTTGGCGTTGCCCTCGGCGGCCGGCCGGTCGGGATGCTCGGCGTCGAACGTGAGAGCGACTCGCATCGCCACTACTTCTCGACGCCCGTGATGACGATGCCCCGGGTGAACACCCGCTGGAAGATGACGAAGAGAATCACCGGGATGAGCAGCGTCATCATCGTGCCGGCCTGGATGAACGCCGGGTTCTGGTAGTAGATCCCGTTGAAGTTCGCGAGGCCCACCTGGAGCGGCTGCAGGTCGCGTGCCCCGGAGAGGTAGATCAACGGCCCGAAGTAGTCGTTCCAGGCGTAGACGAAGTGGAAGATCGACACGGCGATGATGACCGGCCACGCCTGCGGCAGCACCACGGACCGCAGGATCCGCATCGGGCCCGCCCCGTCGATCGTCGCCGCCTCGTCGAGGTCACGCGGGATCGTGAGGAAGTACTGGCGCAGCAGGAAGACGTCGTAGGCGTTCGCAAAGAATGCCGGCACGAGCAGCGG
>JANMPL010000541.1:0-6621 GCA_031369845.1 Chloroflexota bacterium | reverse complement strand
CCGGTTCGAACTGCACGGCATGCTCGTGGCGCTCCGGCGGCAGGCCAGGTCGTACGGTCGGCCGAAGTTCGGCTTCGATGGACAGGCCGGCAGCCCGCATCGGAGCTGCGCGTCATCCGTGTAGAGCTCCAGGAGTCGTCCCTTCTGAATGCGCCCGGAATAGACGCCTCGCAAGGTCGGGCGAACTTGCGGGCGAGATCCGCCGTCGACACGGCAGTCATCTAAGCCGTCCTATGTATCGCGTGGACTCGGGTTTTCGGTTTCAGACGGCTGGATTCGTCGCGTGCGGAGCACAGCTTCGTTCCAGCGGATGTTCAAGACAGCTGAGAGGACCAGGGCGATGGCCGTGGACAGGATGGCGTTGCTTGAGCAGCTCGGGAAGTCGGCCCAAAGGGTTTGTTCGCGCCCGACCGTCGGGCACCGAAAACGCGTACAAGATCTACGCCGAGAGTTTTCGCAGAGAGGACCACCTGAGCGCCCACGACCTGCGACAGGATCTGGTTCAAGGCGCGTTTAGGACCCCGGCTGGCGGCACCTCGGAGCTCGACCGCAGCGGCCGAGCGTCTCGGCGTCAGGGCGCGACGGTCAGCGAGTCGGCGTAGATGTTCTCGTTGCGATTGCCGGTGTTGTTCGACGCCGGCCCCGGTGCCGAATCGAGGTCGCACGGCGAGACGTCGCGGTTGTCGGCCCAGGCGACGTGCACCTGGTGGTTCGCGCCGCTCCACCTCGCGTCGAGCTCGATGTAGTCACCGTGGAAGGCGGCCGTCCCGCCGCCGAACAGCAGACAGTTCCCGTTGTGCGACACGTCGGTCACCCGCGTCTCGTGGGAGAACGTCGGCCATGCGACGCCATCGCAGTTCGTGCAGCTGTAGTAGACGTCGAGCGCCTCGTTCGCCGGCGTCACGCTGTTGCGGAAGTCGTACCACGCGGCGTGCAGGGCATGGTTCGACACCTCGATCGTCGGGAAGATCTGATGGCGTGGGCCCGGATCAGTGTTGATCTGCACCGGGCTCCCCCAACTCGCGCCGCCGTCGGTCGAGCGCTGGGCGTAAACGTCGTAGTCGCCAGGATTGCCGGCGAAGCTCTGGTAGGCGACGTAGACCAGGTTCGGGTTTGTATCGTCCACGGCGGCAACCGCGAATGTCGGCGTCCGGAACGCGACGCCGGGCGCTTGCGGATCCCGGACGACCGAGGCCACGACCGGCGCGCTCCAGTGCTTGCCGCAGTCGGTCGATCGGGTGAGGTTGATCGACGAGACCGAGGTGCTCTTCTCGAACGCCGCGTAGGCGACATAGATGGTGCCGTTGGGGGCGACGGCGATGTCGGCGCCCTGGTTGAACCCGGTGCCCGCCGATCCGCCACTCGAGATCTTCACCCGCTGCGAGAACGTCTTGCCGCCGTCGGTCGAACGACTGAAGACGATCGGCGAGCTGCCGAAGGCGCCGTGGAAGTCCGTGTGAGCGACGTAGATGCTGCCCGAGCAGCGGCTCGCGGCAGGCGCGTTCAGGTCGATCTCCATCCACTCCTTGTCCGTGAACGTGCCGGCGAACCCGATCACGCCGGGCACGGCGAAGCCGACCGCGCCGCGCTCGACGACCGTCGTGCCGGTGTATGTGAAGTTGGGCGGATTGGCGGCGCTGCTGGGTGTGCTCGTCCCGCCAGGCGTCCCGGGCGTGTAGTCGTACTTCGCCACGTAGACGAGGTTGTCCACTGGACGGTCCGGCTGGTCGAAGTTGCGGTTAAATGCGATCCCCGCGGCGTATAGGTTGCCGGCGGCATCGAAGCGGACGACGGGGTCGCCAGACGCGTCAAGCCCGAGCAGCGGCGAGGCCAACCCGGCCGGGGACGTGTCGGACGGGAAGCCCGGGATGAAGGTGTTGAACCAGGTCGCGCCGCCATCGGCCGAGACGTACACGCCGAACCAGACGTCACCCGTCACCGTGACCATCCGGTAGTCGTTGGCGCCGGCCGCGACGATCGACGGGTTGATCGGGCTGATCGCGACGGTCGTCTCGTTCGACTGACGGTTCTGCGCGTCGAAGCCCGGGTTCGGCGTGCCGCCATCCGCGTTGTTGTTGTCGTTGGTGACCTTGACGTCGGCTCCCGAGACGGCGTGACCTGCGAGCGCACCGCCTGCGAAGGCCGCCGTCCCGAGCGCGCCAAGGGCGAGTATCACCAGCAATCGAGAGGGCTTCGTTGGCACTGGACGCCTCCTTCTCCCTGGCACCCCGGCTTGCCCGACGTTAGCACCGCGCATCGACCAGCGCACCTCCATCGTACTCCGTGAACCTCACTGTCGGCAGGACACCTGGCCTTCGCCTCGTCGGGCCGACCTCAGCGCGCACCGCTCGACGCGCGTATTCGACCCCTGCTGGTAATGCCGAAGGCGGTCCGCAGCGGGCAGGCCGCCTCGATCGCATGGCAGACCCGCACCGACGAGTAATGCCGAGTCGAGACGGCATACAGGCATTGAGACAGCAGAAGCTGAGCGTCGGAGGAAGGGAATGACCGAGGGGTTCGTCACGCGCGGCTTCGTGAGCCGGCGAATACCGATCGGTTCCGAGGACATCGCCTCGAGGATCCCGCCGGGTCAATACGTCACCACGGACTGAACTGAGCCGGCGGCTGGACGTCCGGCCGGGTGAGGAACACAGTTGTCTGGTACATGGGATTTGCTACCAAGGCCGACCCGAAGCGAACTGATTCAAGGGCTTCTTCGAAGTCGCCACTCGGGCCGGTCGCCGGAGCCTTCTCCGGAGCGGTCCAACTCGACGGCTGCATGAGGACCACGGGGAGGACGCAGAGATGACGAACTCCAAGGACGCGGAGGGTCTCGCCTGGCAGGTTGGCGTGTGGGATCGCATGGCGCCCGTTTACGCCCAGGAGATCGACCAGCGTTTCATCCCGGTGGTCGACCAGGTGCTGCTGCGGGCGAACGTGCAACCGGGCCAGAACGTGCTCGACCTGGGCACCGGCACGGGCGCGGTCGCCCTGAGGGTCGCTCGGCTGGTGGGGGCGAGCAACGTGGTGGCCCTCGACGTGAGCCCAGAGATGCTGCGCGTGACCAAGAGCAGGGCCGAGGCCGCGGGACTGACGAATGTGAGCTTCAAGGAAGGCCGCGCCGAATCGCTCCCGGTGGACGACGCGTCGACCGACATCATTCTTGCCAGCCTGAGCCTGATGTATGTCATCGACCGTCCGTCGGCGGCGCGCGAAGTGGCTCGGGTGCTTCGCCCCAACGGTCGATTGGTCGCCGCGGTCTGGGCCGGTCCCGACCAGTGTGACATCGTGAGGTTCCAGCAGACGGCGGGCAGTTTCGCTCCTCCTCCCCCGGTGCCGGGCGTCGGTCCAGGAGCGATGGCGGACACGAAGCCATTTCTCGATGCGCTGAACGCCTCGGGGCTGAACGCGCGCGTCGAGAACGAAGCGCTCGGCTTCACCTTCGACACATTCGAGTCCGCATGGGACGTACTGACCGGTGTAACGACCGCGAGCCTCACCTCGGAGCGGCGCGAGGAAGCAAAGGCGGCCGTCCGCGCCGCGATGTGGCCTGCCGAGGCCCGCGGACCCCGCTACTTCCGCAACATGACGCAATTCATCGTCGCCGAGCGACCGAACGCCCGCTCCGGGTGATCGGGTCCGGGCCTAATTTCGGATCTTAGGCGGGCACCAGTCGAATCGAACAGCTGATAACTGTGTCCGTTTGTATCGACCCGCCAAGCACGGGTAGCACTGCGCATAGGGCGGGAGACTTACGAAACAGCTGCTCTACCACTGAGCTATGTCGGCGCCGATGAAGAATAAACGATGCTCAAGGACCTCAGGCTATTCGCACTCATGCCAACACGCCGACGTCGTGCTCAAGGCCCTGGGACAACACTTGAACAGCTGATAACTGTACGGACCTGAAGTCGAGATCCTCACGGAGACGAGAACGGTCGTTCTATGCCTGGCTGAACCCTCGGGCGTGATGCCGGAGAGGAGCCCTGATCCTCTGCTAGACGCTTGACCAAAATTACAGTTCATTGAGGCATTGAGTGGGCGCTGAGCAAGCCCGCTTGCCCGGATCGGGATGTCGGGCTTGACCTCAATTTGTTGCCAACGAACAGGCCCGAGCCTTTTCGCTTCGCGCTCGTCCGCCTCGTTGGGATGTCGGTCGTCGAGGGTGACTCGAGCTAACATCGGCGCCGGAGGACAGTAGGCTCGAATCCTTCCTCGCCAGCCGGCTCGGCCTCGATTTCGGCGTTACAAGCTGTGGTCGGCCTCAAGGACCAACTTCGATCCGGCGCTTGATGTTCGCCATCTCGGTGTTCTGAACCGACTTGAGCAGCGGCAGCAGGAGCGGAAGAAGCAGCCGAAGCACCGGTCCCGGCTCGACCTCGGACGTCCGGGTCAGGCGAGTCCCGCCCGCAATAGGCTCGAACACGAGCCGGACTTCTGCTGTGCGGAGGATGGGAATCTTGGCCACGAACGAGACGGCGCGCTCGGGCTCGTATGCGGTGACGCGGAGCGATTGTGACTTGATGTCGCGACCGAGGACCCGACGGCTGCTTTCGATCGTCGCGCCGACGCCCATCGTGCCGGCGGATGTCTGGCGCAACTCGCTGCCGCTGCGAGTCCAGTTCGGCGAGTTCGTGAGATCGGTCACGAACGCCCAGACCTCCGAGACCGGCCGACGGATATCCACCGCCACCGTTAACACCGCCATGTGGTTCCGCCTGCGCAATAACGGGTGGTCCCCGGACAGCGCCAGCATACGCGCGCCCTTTCGCGGGTCCGTCGTACCCACGTTCGAGCTTGCGCACGAAGCCATCAGATTATGGGTTGGGTGCCGGGCGATCCACACGCCGAAGCGCAGGATCGCCATCTAGCCCGTGCATTCGATGTTAAAACGTGGAGGCGGCCGTCTGACGAGTAAGCGCAAGCTCCTCAGTCCGGCCAGGCGATCCACGCGGTCGGCTGGGAGCACTACCTGCCTCGACATGCGATCAGCGCAGCCGGCGGCGACCCGGGCCCCGACACCCTTCCGTCCTGACCTTTGTTACTTCAACGGCGCAGCCGCGATGGCGTGCGCCATCTCCGTATCCCAGATGACGACCGCGTGGTAGCCGTCCATCACCGTCGATGCCATGTCTGCCGGGATCGGAAAGTCCTGCATTCCTTCGGTGGCCTTGAGGGGACCGAGATCGAGCAGCTTGGACTTGTCGACGTCACCGGTTGCCGTGACATCCGCGTTCGACACGAGGACGAGGTTGGCTTGGGCGATCGCCCCGATCTTGAAGTTCTCGAGCACGACGACATATCCGCCGTCGGGCTTGACGACGAGCTGCGCCTCGCCAGTCGCCGTCCCGTCGACGTCGTGGAACATGCCCGTGCCCATGACCTGGGTCGTCGCTGCTGAGGCGGCCGCGAATGGGACAGAAGATGGCGCTGTCGTCGCGCCGCCCCCGCTACTGCATCCCACGACAAGGATCGCGACGATGGCAAGACCGCCGAGCAGGTTGGCATGCGGTCTGGATCGGTACTTGTGAGCGATCATCAGAACTGTCCTCCTCCTGATCGGACTGCCTCAATGCAAGAGGCGATCAGGTCACCCTTGAAACCGTCCGGCGGTACTGGCCGTGCACAGACACGGCCAATGGCGGCCATTGGTTGGAGATCAGCCGTTCGGCAGAATGGGGCACCTGAAGTCCGCACCTTCGTCGCGAACAATGGTCAGGAGACCCAGGCTCGCGTACGACTCGAGCGTCTCGAAATCGGTGATGAGGTTGTCGGCATCCTCGGCATCGACCCAGGTGGCGTGGTAGACCGCCCAGCGCCCACCGTGCGATCCCTGGCCGGGAGCGTAGCGAGCCACGGATAGCTGGTCCGCGTTCGATGAGTTGGTGAACGTGTAGATCGGATCCGTGCCCGTGCCCGGATCAACATGGGCCGGGTTCCCGAACGTCCGGTAGACATCGCCCTCGGCGTAGAGCATCCCGAACGACTTGGCGCCAACCGGCGCGGCCACGACGATGAGAACGACCAGCGCGGCGAGGCCCGCAATCAGCGAACGGCGCATGGGGGATTCCTCCTTCGTGCCTTGGCGTGGCCCGTGTCCAGGACCATCGCGTCGAGCCTGACGCCGCCGTGTTGCAGATAGATGACGGGTCGATGACGCGTGTCAAGGACAGCCCAGTGCGACTCGCTCCCGGGGCTCTTATCGAATAAGTCCCGCGGAGAATCGGCGCTTCGGCTCGCAACGAGCCGGTCCGATCCCCATCCTCCGATGGGCGTACGCTCACGCTCAGGTTGTCCGAGCAGCGTTGTGGAGCAGTAGAGGAGAGCTCGGCGGCATGGTTCGGCCAGGAAGAGAGTCGCGTCTACTACGAGGAATCAGGGTCGGGTGACCCCGTCCTGCTCCTTCCAGGGTGGGGCGGCTGCATCGATGAGCTCACGCAGGTGTGGGAGGCGCTCGCGCCCCGCCTATCCTCCGAGGCCTCTTTCGAGTCGGGATCGATGGACCTGACGACCGACTTGTGAGACGATTTCGAGTGCTTACGGTCGGCTTGGCAGGAAACGGGCCTCAGCGGCGATCCTGAGCGGGTTTCCCCTCGAAACGAACAGCTGATAAGTGTGCCC
>JANMPL010000535.1:0-4719 GCA_031369845.1 Chloroflexota bacterium | reverse complement strand
CGGATCAAGGACGTCGCGCCGAGATCGGCGCCATGGCGTCACTCGCGGCGATCGGCTTGGAGGATCGGTTCGTCGAGTCCTTCGCTCGGTTCCTGCCTGACGCCCCATGGCCCTCGGCGCTGGCGATCGCGGCAGTCGATGTCGAGAACGGAGCCTTCGTGACCTGGCGTGCGGGCGCGGGTGTCCCGCTCGTCCGCGCCGTCGCGGCAAGCTGCGCGGTGCCCGGCGTGTTCCCGCCCGTGACGATCGCCGGGCGCCGCTACATGGACGGCGCCATCCGCTCCCCGACGTCGGTCGATGTGGCAGCCGGACATGAGGCCGTCGTCGTGATCAGCCCGGTCGCAACGACAAGCACGCCGCACTTTGACGCCGAAATTGAGACGGTCCGCAATGCCGGCGGCCGGCTCATCGACATCCGTCCCAACGCTGGCCCCGTCGTCCTCGTAGGGCCCGATGCCATGGACCTGCAGCGCATGCGAGGCGCGTTCGACGCCGGTTTCCAACAGGGCACCGCCAGCGCACCGGAGCTGCTCTCAGTGCTCGTCTGACGGCCCGCATGGCAGGGGCTCCGGCCCGTCGTGCCCTCGTGGATCGCAGGACCGGGAAGCGGGACGTTGGCGAGCCAGAAGAGCGGGAACAGAAGTCCGTACCACCGCCCGCGGGTGGCCTCCGTACCGCGCGAGGGTCCGGACCTTCGATGCCGGCCCCCATCACGTCATCCGAGCGGCGATCGGAGCGCCCGCAGCCTTTCCGGGTAGCAACACTACGTTGCCATCGTGCAGGTGCCTGAGCCGATACCTGCGCGTCCCACCGGCCATTGAACGCGTGGCGCGCCGCCGACGTACGGAAGCACGATACGTTCATCGCGTTGGGCGAGAAACTTCCGGTCATGGTCGATCAGCTGAAGTTGGAAGCCGCAAAAACATCTGCCGCCTCGATGACGAGACTGAGATTCGCCGCGACCCACGCTCGGGGAACGCTCGTGAGTTCGGGAGCCAAATCGAGGTCGTCGAGGTGGTAGTCGCTGAGGCGGATGCGATCGACCGCAGTAGTCGCCGGGCCGCCGAAGGATCGCACGACATCTTTCGTCCAGGCAGCCCGATGAATGAGCACGTTGCGCATGTCGTTGAGCGCGGCCCAACTCCGATCGTCTATCGGGGCACGCAATGCGGCAGCGAATGGATCCCCTGCGAAATAGTGCTCGAACAGGGTCGTCGCGCTCTCGGGATTGATGCCTCTCTGTGAGGGGCCGGAGGCTATCGGAAAGTCGGTGGGCTGCAGGAGCGATCCGATGGCATAAGCGGCGTAGTAGAACGCCTCGATGACCGAGCAGGCGTTCGCGATGCACCCGTACGTGTCGCGTTGCTGGCGATAACGCTCGAGACCACCTGCGTTTACTCCCAGGCGGGCGAAGTCGGATCGGAACGACTCGTCGTACTCGGCGCAGGCCTGGAAGCGGTAAGCGACCGCGTTCCACGCCCCCGCGAATTGCCTCCAGGTCTTGCTCTGCGGAGAATTCGCGAGGTGCTCAAGTCGGTGGTGGATCGCGTCGTACGGGTCCTGAGGGAAGTCGGTCGGCGGTTCGAACCCAACGGTGCTCAGAGCTGGCATGCCTAGGGGAACCTCCAGACGCCACCCGGGTCAGATCGCGGCCCTGGGGCCAATCATCCTCTCTCGGCCGTGGACTGTCGCCGTGGGCAACGGAACGAAGGAACGCGGAGTCGAGGACAAGTCGCCCACGATCTCGCAATCGCGTCGAGGGTTGTCGGTTCCCGGGTGTCCTCAGACACAGCCTGGTCGACCTCCAGCTTGGGACGCAGCCGGCGTCGTGCCCTTTGGATTACGACAGCGTCGCGGCGAGACCGCGACCTTCGTCGTTGACCAATCACGGGTCGGCAGAGGATCGGGAGTAGAATCCGTCCAGCACCAATGAGTTCGCCTGATTCTTTTGCGATCTCAGTAGTGCGCAAGACTCTCCACGGAGTGTTCGCCTGACACTCCCCGATTCAGACGGCGCGGGACGTCGATCTGAGCACAGAGATCGGCTTGCGAGCCCGATTCGGATCGTATGACTCTGGATCAGGAGATCGAAGGTTCGAATCCTTCCTCGCCAGCCATTTCCCCTTCAGATCTCAGCCGCCTTGCGGCACCGAGAGGCGTCTATGCGGCGGTCCACGGCGGGTCGGTGGATGCCGCGGTGGATGCTGTTGTTGGCCGAGCTCGGGCAATGGCTCGGGCAACGGCAAGGACCGCCGGCGCCGCTTCGGGCATGGACCAAGTCAAGAAGCGCGTGCGAAACCGTCGGGCGTGCTGGAGTAGGTGCCGTATCGCAATCGGGCCGCCAGATCGGACGATCTGGTCCAAAGTCGGTCGCACTGAAATCGACCGACTGTACCGTGCAGCATGGCGAACCCCATGCGCGCGATGTTCCGGTCTTCGTAGAGGTCCAGCTGAAGCAGGACGATGGTCCAACCGAGCTTCGTGAAGTGTCGAAGGCGAGGCTCCTCGTCGGCGAAAGGGTATGAAGCCGCGGCGCCGATCCTTCAGCAGGCGATCGCCGCCGCCCGCACCCCCGATGATCTGCGCATCTTCCCGATCGCCGCCCTGGTCGCGGACAGCCTATGGGACGACGACGCTCGGTATGCCCTCTCGGCGTGCTGTGTGGAGCTGTGCCGCAAGCAGGGCGCCCTGACCGCGTTGCCACTGGCGCTCGCCTTACTCATCGGCGCTGAGTTCTACGCGGCGCGCCTCAACGCCGCTCGGGCGCTCGCCGCTTAGCAGGCCTGCCGCACCTGGACCACCGTCGTCGACCAGGAAGGCATCGAGGTCGAAGGGCAGCGGGTCGGAGATCTCGCCCACGAACTCGCCGTCAACGATGTCGACGAAGCCCATAAGCGCGAGTCGCCCGTCACGCTGCTGGACGAGCTTGCCCGAGTACAACGAGGAGTGCGGTCGGAACGGGATGGTCTCCGGGACAGCAAATGGCCCGAGCAGACCCGGCCCACGGCTGACGTACGTCCCCGTCCCGGGCCGAGCCGATCGTCTCGAGGCGGACAGTTTGTCTTGATAGGTCGAGAAGAGAATCAGGGCCGAATCATCCGCCCGGACGACCTGAGGCACCTCCATCTGACCGAATCCGCTGGGCGAGACGAGCGGCGGCCGCACCTCCCAAGTCAGCAGGTCCGGCGAGACGGCGTGGCCGATGACGCCGCGGGCATCCGATGGACCAAAGCGACTCCGAGCGCAGATGAGCGCGTGGTAGCCATCGCCGGTCGGGTCGGCAAAGACCCACGGATCGCGCCAGGCCTGGTCGTGCCACGCCGAGCCGTCGTCGAGCACTTCGTACCATGTGGGGTCGGCTTCGATGAGCGGCCGCTGCCCGAAGCGCTCCCAGTGGGTCAGATCCTGTGATGTCACCAGCCCGATACGCTGGACGAGCCCGTCGCCGTCGCTCGCGATACCCGTGTAGAGCATGAACCAGGTCCCGTCGACCTCGATGATGCTGCCCGTCCAGGTCGCAATGTCGTCCCAGCTGCCTGGCTCGCCTCGCGAAAGTGCGTCCGACAGGGTCGTCCAGCTGACGAGGTCGTCTGACACGGCGTGGCCGATCGAGGCGTTTCGATGACGCCGGATCGGATCGACCAGCGCTCGGGGCGCGCTCAGGAAGAACAGATGGTAGTCAGTCCCGGTGTCGGCAAGCCAGAAGTCCCACACCCACCGGTCCCGGAGCCGCAACGCCACGCGCTAGCCCCCTGCGTGCTGCAGCCGCAACATCATCGGTCGTAACCTTCGGCCGCGTCCCAGGTCGGTGCCCCAGCTGAGAGCCGATCCCCGTCCAGCGGGTCGCTCCCCAGGAGCGTCGACCGGTCCGGGCGAAGTGGCAGGGGCTCACCCGCTAGGTTCACGACACAGCGAACGCCGGGGCCGCGCTCGAAGGCGAGGACGCTGGCGGGGCGTCGATCCACCGGAACGCCTCCCCGGCGAACCCGGGATGCTCATGGCGGATCCGGAGCGCGTCGCGGTAAAGCGTCAGGATGGACCCGACGTTCCCTTCCATGGCGGGCGGCTGCGCCAATAGAATCGATACCCTCAATCGGTCCGCATCAGTCGATGGCTTGACCCTCGACCCCAAAGAACGAGCACGAAACCCATCGATTCCTTTCCCGATTTCCACCGACTCCTGTGATCTGTTGCAAGAACGTGGTCCGATGGCCGCGTCACACGCGCCTCCGATGCCAAAGGCCTTGGAACCCGAATACACCGGTGCTCCCCGGTCACCATAAGCGGTGTCGTCATGTGCCATGACTCCATCTTCCTCCAACCGATGGAGTCTCCACCGAGGTCGGTACGGTCAGCCTTGAACTGGATCGTCCGGATGTTGGCCATCCGATCCTCGCATTCCAAGCCTCAGAAATGCCCAGGGCGTATCAACTGCAGGTCCAACGCGAGACTGGACGGTGCCTAGACCGCTTCGAGGCACGTGCTACGCTCGCTGCTTCACGGCGATGACCTCAGAGGACTAGGGCCGGGACGGCCCGAAGCGAGCGCGGGACGGTGCGAGCCGCGCGGGGACCGCCGGTGTGAACATCGCTTCGCGAGCCGAGACGACTGACGCCCGATGCCGTGTGTCGAGGGTGCCGGACCAGGCCCGACGGGATGACCGCGACGGACCCGACACCGAACCAGCAGGTGGTACCACGACCCGTCGTCCGCTGGACG
>JANMPL010000459.1:0-2632 GCA_031369845.1 Chloroflexota bacterium | reverse complement strand
CGATCCCGTTCGGGTCGCCGGGCTGGCACGAGTCGCGCGGCGCCTCGCCGCCATCGACCCGGAGCGGCGCGGGGTAGGTGGCCTGCGCCTCCAGGTCGAGCTCGCACTGTTCGCGGCCGCCGAGGCTCGGGCCGTTACGGGCGCTGCATCGACGTCGAACGCGCCCCAAACGATGACTCCCTCGGCGTCGCCGCCGCTAACCAAGGCGGCCGTCGCCCCGGCCCCGCAGTCCGTGCCGGCGCCCGCGCCCAAGGCCGAGTCCGCGCCCAAGGCCGAGTCCGCGCCCACGACTGAGGCCCAGCCCGAACCCGCGACGACGCCACCCGTTCCCCAAGCTGAGGTCCCCGCCGGCCCCACGGAGAAGCCGGTGGCCGCGAAGGCCGGCCAAACCCGACCGGCTGCCGTGGCGGAGCCAGACCCGAAGGCAGGACCCGCTGAATTGCCGCCCGACCCGGCGCCCACATCACCGGCGGCCTCGGAGTCGCCAGGTCTCGACGAGCTCCGCGCCCAATGGGCCGACATCGTCGCCGACATCAGCCAGAACCCACCGGCCAAGCCGTTGATCGCCGCCTGCCGCCCGATCAGCGTCGATGGCAATGTCGTGACGCTCGGCTTCCCGGAGGGCCAGGCATTCCTCCGCGACGCCCTGGAGCGACGCCGGCCACTCCTCGAGGAGGGCATCGGCCGCCATCTTGGCCGGGCCGTCGCCGTCCGCTGCGTGGCCACGAATCTCGATCTCGTCCCGCCGCCACCGGGCGACGACGCCGCCGACCCGATGTGGACCGAGGCCCGCCGCATCTTCGGCGATGACCTCGCCGACATCGGGGAGGTCAGCTGATCGCCCGTTGTGCGCGCGTTCGGCACATCCGCCAGACTCAGGATCGGTTGACAGAAGAGGAGACGACATGGGCATGGCCAACCTCCAGCGGATGGCCCAACAGATGCAGCAGGAGATGCTGCGGATTCAGACCGAGCTCGAGACGCTGAACGTGGACGGCTCGGCCGGTGGCGGCGTCGTCAAGGCCGTCGTGACAGGCAAGCAGGAGCTCGTCTCCGTGACGATCGACCCGGCCGCGGTGGACCCGTCCGACGTCGAGATGCTCCAGGACTTGATCGTCGCAGCGGTCAACGATGCGATTCGGTCATCCCGCCAGGTCGCCGAGGAAAAGATGGCAGCGGTCACCGGCGGGCTGCGCCTGCCCGGCATGTAACTTCGACGCGTGCCAACTCCCCTGATCGAACCGGTCGCCCGACTGATCGAGGCCCTCTCTCGACTTCCCGGCGTCGGGCCGAAGACCGCGCAGCGCCTGACCTATCATCTGCTCCGGGCCCCGGACGCCGAGGCCCGCGCCCTTGCCGCCGCCCTCGTCGACGTCCGCGACAAGGTCGTCTTCTGCGACCGATGCTTCAACATCAGTGACGCGCCACTCTGCCCGATCTGCCGCGACCCGGCCCGGGACGTCCTGCGTCTGTGTGTCGTCGAGGAGCCGCTCGACGTCCTGGCCCTGGAGCGGACTGGCGAGTTCAAGGGCCTCTACCACGTCCTCCACGGTGCGATCTCGCCGATCGACGGCGTAGGGCCGGACCGGCTGCGCATCCGCGAGCTCCTCGCCAGGGCCGACGAGGCGAAGCGTGACGGCGCGCCGTTCGAGGAGGTCATCCTCGCCACGAACCCGACCCTCGAAGGCGAGGCGACGGCGATGTACCTCGCCGAGCGACTCGAGAACACGGTCGGAGTCGTCAGCCGAATCGCCCGCGGCCTGCCCGTCGGTGGCGACCTCGAGTACGCCGACGAGGTGACGCTGATCCGCGCCCTGCAAGGCCGGCGGGCGGTCTAGCCTCGATGTCGAATCTCGTCGGGGAGATCCTGCTCCGTCTCGCCAAGGCAGCGGCCGCGACCGTCGTCGGCATCGTCGTCTACGCCGGCCTCGTCGGACCGCTCGGCGTCCCCGCAACAGCGGAGTTGGCGCTCCTTTCGTGGCTCGTTGGCGCGGGCTTCATCCTGCTCGTCGAGAGCAGCCCTATTTGACCTGTCGGCGGCGGTCGTCGCGGTCGTTTGACACCCCTCATTCGGGCCCGTAGTATTCGCCGCCGTGCCGCCTCCGCAAGGGGGTCGGACGCCGGACCGCGAGCCGGTCCGAATCGGGTCGTCTGGGTTTGACACCACGACCGCTAAGCCCCATCATTAGGGCTCTGCGCCGCGGGCGGTCACGCCTCGGACGCTGCACCTTAACAATTGAAGAGTGACAGGAAATCCGTGATAAGGATGTGCGAGCGGTCAAACCCTCGGACGAAGTCGCAGCCGCAAGGCTGTGCATTTTCGGAGAGTTTGATCCTGGCTCAGGATAAACGCTGGCGGCGTGCATGAGACATGCAAGTCGAACGGACGATCGGGGCTTGCTCTGATCGTTAGTGGCGGACGGCTGAGTAACGCGTAGGTGACCTGCCCCGAAGTGGGGGATAACTGCCCGAAAGGGTGGCTAATACCGCATGTGGTGGTTCGTTCAATCGATCCATCAAAGCAGCAATGCGCTTCGGGAGGGGCCTGCGTCCGATTAGCTCGTTGGTGGGGTAACGGCTCACCAAGGCGACGATCGGTAGGTGGTCTGAGAGGACGATCACCCAGACTGGG
>JANMPL010000456.1:0-2157 GCA_031369845.1 Chloroflexota bacterium | reverse complement strand
CCTGGCGCGAGTTGCCGCGGCTCTCGGATCGGACGTCAGCCGTCGCCTCTTCCCGAACGGCGGGCCGCCGATTCGGGATCGCTTCCTGGCCCGTATGGTTGAGGCGTTCCTTCGCGAGCTTCCGCCCCATTGGAGCCGATCCGTGGAGGTTGCGGTTCATCGTCCAGTCCGCGGAGTCATCGACGCGGTTCTCGGCGATCTGGCCCGGCGCCAAGTCGTGGCCATCGAGTGCCAATCGGAGCTTCGCCGCCTCGAGCAGCAGCTTCGATGGGCCCTCGCCAAGTCCGAGGCCCTGCCATCGTCGGCGATCTGGCCCTTCCTCGCTCCGGACCCGGCGGATCCGCCGGCAATCTCGTCGATTCTGTTGCTGCGCTCGACGACGGCGACTCGAGAACTCGCTCGGACCTTCCGCGCAACGCTCGCGGCCGCCTATCCAGTCAGACCGGCGGAGATCCGGCAGGCCCTGCTCGACCCGGACGGTGCCTGGCCCGGGTCCGGCATCATCTGGGTCCGATTCGACGGGACACGCGCCACCATCCTCCCCCGGCTGGCCCCGCGGGGTGGCGCCTCCCTGAACCCCTCACCGCGGTCCTAAGCGGACCCTGAGTCACGCATTCCTTGGCAATCGGCCGCCAGATGGTCGATTCGAGGCCATTAGGTCCCGCTTTGCGACTCGGAGTCTTGTTCCGTCGGGTTGGCGGTCAAATCGGCCGCCCGTAACGAGAAAAGCCGGACTCAGAGTCCCGGTCCGGCGTCATTCGGAGGAGCAAGGCGGTTGAGCCAGGCCGCCGCGTCGGCTGACGAGCGGAAGCGAAACACGCGAAGGTGGCGAGCCTCCGGTGCAGCGAAGCGTGCCGCGTTGTCCCGCCGCTTGCGGCGATGCTGGGTCTCGCACGCGAGCCTGGAGCGTCTCGTTGTCGAGGTGGGACCAGTTCGGGCCCCAGTAGATCGCGTCGAGCTCGACATGAGGGATGCCGAGCCGCGTGGCGAGCTGCCCGGCGAACGTCGTCTTGCCGGAGCCGCTGTTGCCGACGACCGATACCCGTCGCATCGGCTCGCCGCTCAGTTCGAAAGGCGCTCCAGCGCGGCGGCCAGCTCGTCGGCGTTCGCGGCCACCTCGGTCGGTCGCTGGTCCGGTGGAAGCGCGTCCAGCTCGGCAGCGGTCGAGACACCGGTCATCATCAGGATGCTGCGCGCGCCGACGGCCCGTGCCGCTGCGATGTCGGTCGCCAGGCCGTCGCCGATCATCACCGCCTCGTGCGCGTCCCGGCCCACGGCCCTGGCCGCCTCATCGAGCAGATACGGCTCCGGCTTGCCGATTGAGACCGGCGTCACGCCGGTGGTTGCCTCGACCGCGGCGACGATGCTTCCGGCTCCCGGCCGGAGGCCGCGCTCGGTCGGGTAGACCGGGTCCCGGTTCGTCGCGATGAAGCGGGCACCGGCCCGAATGCAATCGGCGGCGACCGCGAGGCGCATGTACGTCAGCTGCGGATCGAGTCCGACCACGACCGCGTCGGGCGCCCCGGCCGCCGCCCACGAATCGATCCCGTCGCGGCTCACGAGCGTGGCCGCGTGGGCGGCCGTCGTGACCTCGAAGCCCGCGTCGCGCAGCTCGCGCTCGAGGCCACCCGCGCCTAGCGCGAGCACCCGTCGGACGTCCGGCTCGTGGTCGGCGAGGTAGAGCGCCGTGGCGCGTGGCGACGAGACGATGCGATCCGCGTCGACCGGGCAGCCCATCTCAACGAGGCGCGTGACGTACTCGGCGCGGTACCACATCGAGTTGTTCGTCACGTAGACCACGTCGTCGCCAAGCGCCGCCCGCGCCGCGAGCACTGCGGCAACTCCCGGCACCGGGTCCGCGCCGCGGTACACGACGCCGTCCAGGTCGACGAGCAGGAGGAGTCCGGTCGGGGTGGTTGCCATGGGGACCGCATCGTAGCCGGGAGGGGGTCCATGAGGAGCACCGCGTACGATGACCGCGTGACCCGACCTCTCTCCCGACGCAACCCGCTCGAGGGCGTGACCCAGCTCCTCGTCGACGGCACGAACCTGCTCCACGCGATGACGCGCGGGCCAGATCGCCAGCCCCCGGCCGCGCTGATCGGCCGGCTGCGCGGCGCCATCCCGCCGGAAACGCGAATCACGATCGTGTTTGAC
>JANMPL010000438.1:0-5578 GCA_031369845.1 Chloroflexota bacterium | reverse complement strand
GGCGATCGACAGGCCTGCCACGACGAGGTCGTACGGGTGGAGAACGGCGACAGACGGGGCGCGGTCGCCGGACCGGGCGTGCAACGATGCCCGCCGCGCCCCAACTTCCATCGGGACCCACAGGGCGACCAACGCGACGAGGTCTGTGGCGTCACGCGTCAGGTCGACCCGCGTTGGTACGCCCGCCGCGCCTCCACCGACGATCAGCGCCGCCAGGGCGCGGAACGGCCACTGGGCGATGCCCAGGACCTGTTCGTAGACCCCTTCCGCGCCCGGCAGGAGCTTGATCGCCGCGAACGCGACGCCGGTCGCGGCGACGGCCGCGGTGATCAGCCTTGGATCGGGGCCGCGCCAGCGACCGGCGGCTGCGAGCATCAGCTCGACGATGGCAACGAGCAGCAGCGGGAAGAACACGAGCCCGGCGATATCGGACAGCTTGCCGGTCAGGATCCCCGGCGCGACCGCCTTGAACAGATGGTCATTGAGAAGCAGCACCGCGATCGCCGCGATCGCCAGTGGCTGGAGGAGCGCGTCGCCGGGAATCGGGCGTCGCCTGGGCGCGGTTGCGAGATCCGCACTGGCCGCGGGAGGGGCCTGGACGCTCATTCTCCGTCGGTCCCCCGCTGTCATTCGCCGAGAGACTGGCGCCCAGTCAGCGGGCGTCAAGTTGGTCGGGGTGGTCGGATTCGAACCGACGGTCTCGTGCTCCCAAAGCACGTGCGATAACCAGGCTTCGCTACACCCCGCCTGGGGAATGATAGAGCGCCGCGGAACGGTCGCCGATGCCGGCGTAATCGTTCGTGGCCACCGAGAAGGTCGTCCTTCAACGAATCGGACGGCCCACCCCAGATCGCTCGGGCACCTGGGCCGTCGGGCAGCTCATGGCTATCGGAGCGATCGTAGCATCGAGTAGACCGGCGGGCAGGCCCCAGCTTGCGAGACCCCGGTGATCTCGAAGCCGTGACGTTCGTAGAACGGGATGTTCCGCGGGTTTGGCGATTCGAGGTAGGCGGGCAGATGGTCCTGATCGACGAACCCGAGGCAGTTCCGCATCAGCTCGCTGCCGATGCCCCTGCCCTGTCGGGCACCGTCAACACCGAACCACGGCAGGTACCAGTGCGGGAACGTCGGATGGCCTGCGTCCATCTGTTCGAGTACGGCGAAGATATCCACGTGCCGATCCGGGGCCACGCTCTGCGTGATCTCCGCGATCACGGCGTCGCCGTCGGGTTCCACGTGCGGGGGGAACCACAGGGCCACGGCCTCGAACTCGCCGAGCCGCCACACCGTGTGGGACATGAACGCCTTGCCACCGAACGCGCGAAGGAAGGCCGGGAAGCGAGTCAAGTAGCCGGTCGCATCTGGATACAACCAGCGAATCACCGGGTCTGCGGTGAAGGCCGTGACCAGGACATCGAGGGCCCTCGGCTCCTCCCCTTCTCGCAGGACGCTGAAGGCCAGGTCGCTCACGGGACGATCTCCTCGTCGTGTCGGAGGTGCGCCAACCCGATCGAAGCATCTCCGGATTGACATCGGAACGATGAACCAGGCTTCGCTGCACCCCGCCTGGGGAATGATAGAGCGCCGCGGAACAGTCGCCGATGCTCGGGCGTCACACGAAGGACGCCGGGCGGTCACTGGCAGGCTGATCGACCGTCCGGCGTCGCCACACCCGACCTTTCCGCTCCGGCGCTAGACTCGCCACGGCGGCCTCTCTCACCGACCCGCCGCCGCTCCCCACCAGGAGACTCAACCGACATCGTGCACGCCCGCCGCGTCCGGCCCGACACGGGACCGACCGACCAGCGCCGCCTCTTTGCCGCCATCCTGTCGGCCGTCCTGCCGGGTCTGGGCCAGGCGTTCAATCGCCGCCGACGACCGGCTGCGATCTTCGCGATCCCGTCGCTCGTCCTTCTCGCCATCGCCTGGCTGCTCTTCCAGCTGAACACCTCGTCGATGCTGCTCGCGCGAGCGATCGTGCCCGGAACGCTGCAGCTGCTCCTGGTCATCAACGCGTTGGTGCTCGCCTGGCGGCTCATCGCGGTCTTCGAGGCGTTCGTCGATCGGCGCTATCCGGGCAAACCGGGGCGTCTTGGTGGCATTGGGCTGATCGTCGTGATCGTCCTGGTCGCTCTGCCCCATGCCGCCGTTCACCTCTACGGCGCGAGCGCCTTCTCGACCTTCGAGCGGGTGTTCGCCGGAGCCGGCGGCGACGCGACCGGCGGGCCGGAGGACGATCCGGGCTCAGCCACGGGCCCGAAGCCAGGGCCCGGCGAGCGAGTGAACGTCCTGCTCATGGGGATCGATGCGGGGCCATCGCGAACCCAGGCCCTGACCGATTCGTTGATGGTTGTCTCGCTCGATCCTGTCGGTCGGACGGTCACGATGGTCTCGATCCCGCGCGACCTCGTCGACGTCCCGCTCGGTAACGGCGACACCTTCTCGCCGAAGATCAACTCACTGCTCGGCTGGGCGAATCGCCACAAATCGCAGTTTCCGCTCGGCGGGACGCGGGCGCTCGAGGACGCCATCGGAGCCCTCCTCGGGGTGCCGATCCACTACTACGCCAAGGTCGACCTCGCCGGCTTCGTGACGATGGTCGATGCGGTCGGCGGGGTCGACATCGACGTGGCGCGACCGCTGTCGGACAAGAACTACGGCGGTTTCGGTGTCGGGCCGGGCTGGTCGATCACCGTCGGGCCTCACCATCTCGATGGCGCCAACGCGCTGGCTTACGCGCGGATTCGCAGATCCACGGGTGAGAACGACTTCACGAGGGCCGGGCGCCAGCAGGAGGTCCTCATCGCCCTTCGCGACCAGGCCGTCGAGGGCGGCAACTTCCTGTTCAGCCTGCCGGGCCTTCTGGATGCCGTCGGGGACACGGCCCGGACGGACCTGCCGGCCGATCGGCTGCCGGAGCTCGCGGCCCTGGCCGAGGAGATCGGCGGCGAGCGAACGACACAGGTCGTGATGACGTCGCCGATGGTCAAGTCGGGTGGCAAGAATCACCCGTACGGCTCGGTCGTCATTCCCGTCCCGAAGCGGATCGCGGAGATGGTTGCGATCGTCTTTACGAAACCCGGAACGTCGCCCGGGCCGTGGCCGACCCCGAAGCCGACGCCGAAACCGTAGCCTGCCGACGCCCCGCCCCGCCGTCGCCCGCGGCTCAGTCCCGGCTGCCGCCGGGCGGCTGCCACGTCGCGAAGCGCTCGAGCAACCGACCGAGGTCCTCGTCGACAAGGAGTAGATCCCGGTGGCGCGGAGCGACGAACCCCTCGTGGACGGCATGGTCGAGGTAGGCGACGAGCGGCCCGAAGAAGCCCCCGACATCCAGCACGCCGACCGGCTTGGCGTGGAGCTCCAGCTGCGCCCAGGACAGCACCTCCGCCAGCTCCTCGAGCGTCCCGAGGCCGCCCGGCAAGGCGAGGAAGGCGTCCGACAGCTCGGCCATGACGGCCTTCCGCTCGTGGAGCGTCGTCACGATCCGGAGGCCCGTGAGGCCCTTGTGGGCCAGCTCGCGATCGACGAGGCCCGCCGGGATGACCCCGGTCACCCGGCCGCCGGCGGCCAACGCCCCGTCGGCGACCGCGCCCATCAGCCCGACAGCGCCGCCGCCGTAGACCAGCTCGATTCCTCGGCGGGCCAGCGCCTCGCCGACACTCCGCGCGACAACCGAATAACGAGCATCCCGGCCGGGGCTCGCACCGCAGAACACGCAGACCCGGCGGAAAGCCGGCCCGGCCGCCATCAGAACCCGAGATCGCGCAGGATCGGCGTCATCCGCCGGGCGGCCGCCGCGCGGTGCGAGATCCGGTTCTTCTCTTCCGGCGTCCAGAGCCCCAGCGTCCGCCCGCCCGGCGGCTCCGATAGCGGCTCGAAGACCGGGTCGTAGCCGAACCCGCCGCTGCCGCGAGCCTCCTTTGCGACCCGGCCGCGACACGTCCCGCGGACGACGCGGATCAGCAGGCCGCCCCGGGGCCCCGCCCCTTCCGGGAGGGCCAGGGCGAGGACGCAGACGTAGCGAGCGGCGCGGCGCTCCGATGGCAGGCCGGCCAGCTCGCCGAGGAGCTTCGCGTTGTTGTCGTCATCGGTTGCGTTCTCGCCTGCATAGCGCCGAGTGCGAACGCCGGGGCCGCCGCCGAGCGCCTCAACCTCGAGGCCGGAGTCGTCGGCGAGGGTCGGCAGGCCGGTGGCCCGTACCCCGAACCGCGCCTTGAGCCGGGCGTTCGACTCGAACGTTGCACCGGTCTCATCGACATCGCCTTCGACGCCGAGATCGTCGAGCGTGACGAGCTCGGCGCGATCGACCGCGAGGAGCTCCCGCAGCTCCGCGAGCTTGTGCGTCGATCGCGTCGCGATGAGCAAGCGGTGCCGGGTCTCGGCCACGCTCAGCGCTTCACCGTCGCGAGGATCTCGGCCTGGGCGGCAAACAGGCGCTCGAGGCCGGACGACGCGAGGTCCATGAGCCCCTCCATCGCGGTCCGGTCGAACGGCTTGCCCTCGGCCGTGCCCTGGACCTCCACGAATGTGCCCGCATCGGTCCCGACGACGTTGAAATCGACATCGGCGCGGGAGTCCTCGCTGTAGTCGAGATCGAGCAGCGCCTCGCCGTCCACCAGCCCGACGCTGACCGCGGCGATGCGCGAGACGAGGTGGCGATCCATGCCGTACGTGATCAGGGCCGCGGCCAGCGCCACGTAGCCGCCGGTAATCGACGCCGTGCGCGTCCCGCCGTCGGCCTGGAGGACATCGCAGTCGACGGTGATCGTCCGCTCGCCGAGGCGTGTCAGATCCACGGCGTCGCGGAGCGATCGGCCGATGAGCCGCTGGATCTCGTGGGTCCGCCCACCCAGCTTGCCCTTGACCGACTCGCGGTCGGTCCGTTCCGCGGTCGCCCGCGGCAGCATCGAATATTCAGCGGTGACCCAGCCGGTCCCCTTGCCACGCAGGTGAGGCGGGACGCGATCGACGATCGAGGCCGCGCAGAGGACCTGGGTGTCGCCGACCCGGATAATGCACGAGCCTTCGGCCCACTTCTGGACGCCGAGCTCGAAGCTCACCGGGCGGAGCTGGGTCGGGACACGACCGTCCGCACGGAGGGTGGGTCGGTTGCCGATCGTCATGGCTGCGTCTCCCTGTTCGCCGCGACGGCGGCGCGTTCTTCGGTCTTGGCGGCGTCCCAGAGGGCGTCGAGGGCTGCGAAGTCGAGGTCGCGGAGGGCGACGCCGCGCTCGGACGCCTGGCGCTCGACGCTCGCGAACCGGCGGCGGAACTTGTCGTTGGCGGCCCGCAGCGCGGCCTCGGCCTCGATCCCGTGCCACCGGGCGACATTCACGAGGACGAACATGAGGTCGCCGTATTCCTCGGCCTTCTCGGCGGGCGTGGCCGCCTCGCGCAGCTCCGCGAGCTCCTCGGCCACCTTGTCGAGGACGCCCTCGACCGATGGCCACTCGTAGCCGATGTTGGCCGCCCGCTCCTGCATCTCCTGGCTCGCGGCGAGGGCCGGCAGGATCCGGCTGACGCCGTCGAGGGCGCCCCTGGTCCCGGACGTGTCGCCCGGCCCCTCCGCCCGCTCGTC
>JANMPL010000437.1:0-4188 GCA_031369845.1 Chloroflexota bacterium | reverse complement strand
CCCAGACCGGCGGAGCCCGCCGCCAGCGTCGCGACGGCAATCCCAACGAGGATCGGCTCGCGCGTCACCGCCAGCCACGTGGCGGCGGCCGCCGACCAGAGGCCCGCGACGGCGATCGGGCCCCGGACGTCGCGGACCCGGTCCACGAGCGCTCCCCACGCCGGTGCAGCGATGACCGCGACTCCGGCGTTGAGGGCGGCGAGGAGCCCGATCTCGGGCAACCCGATGCCGATCGACCGGTAGTAGACCGCGATGTACGGAAAGTAGGCCGCTACCGCCCCGAACAGGAGGAAATAGACGACCGCAGGCCGAACGATCGACGGTTGGGCAGGGGCTGACGAGGGAATCGACACGGGTCTGCGCATCGTAGTCGGTGCGAGGAGTTGTCCACATCGGATGTGGATAGCAAGGCAGATGTAATGTTCGGGGCCCGCGCAGGTCGCTGGCATGAGCGCTGCGCAGCGCGCGATTGCAAGCATTCGTACGCAGGGACGACGCATGCCGTGATCGGGAGGTCGGGTACACATCCGTCATGAGTGACGCACGCCGCGCCGACCTCCAGGCCGACGCGCCAACCCACCCCCGGCTCGATGCGGCCCTCGCCGCGGTGACCGTCGCTGCCAAGGCGGCAACGATCGTGTGTGCCGTCGACGCGCTCCTCAATGCCGACTCACCGCGGCTCCGCGGCAAGGCGATCCGGACCCGCGCGTTCGGCTACACCGCGGCGCTCTTCATCGTGCCGGTCGCCTGGCGGCTCCTCCCGGATCGTGGCCGGTACCCGCACGAGCTCGACCTCGCGGTGACGACGCCGCTGCTCCTCGATGCCGCGGGCAACGCGCTCGGCCTGTACGAGCGGGCCAATATCGACGATGTCGTGCACCTTGCCAACTCCGCGATCGTGAGCGGCGTCGCCGGGACGCTCTTCGCGCCTCGGGTCAACCATCGTTGGCAGGCGGCGCTCGCCGGCGCCGGAGTCGCGATCACGGCCGAAATCGCATGGGAGCTGGCGGAGTACGGCGCGCTGCGTCTCGGCGCCGACGGGATGAACCTGACCTACGAGGACACGATGGACGACATCGCTGAGTCGTGGGTCGGGGCGGTGCTCGGAGCTCTTTTCACGCTGACCCGGATGCCACGCTCCAAGTCCGATCGGACGCGGGCCGGCTGGCGCGGACCGCTCGGGCTGCGGGGGACCGACGACGGCTGAGGCGCCCGACGGCCGCGTCCGCATCGCCTACCTCGGCCATGCGACGCTGCTCGTCGAGATCGACGGAGTCCGCATCCTCACCGATCCGCTGCTTGGCGATCGGCTCGGCCCGCTCCGCCGCCACGGGCCGACGCCTTACCTGCCCGCGATCGGGGCACTCGACGCCATCCTCATCTCGCACGCCCATCCCGACCACTTCGACCCGACGTCCCTGCGCCGGCTGGGCGGCGTAGGGGCGATGGTCGTCCCGCGCGGGCTCGGCCACGCGGCGGCGCGACTCCGGCTCCGACCCTCGGTCGAGGAGGTCGCCGTCGGTGATTCGGTCCGAGTGGGCCCTGTCACAGTGACGGCGGTCCCGGCGCTGCATCTGCGCTGGCCGCTCCGACCGCATGCACTGACGGTCGGCTTCCTCATCGAGGGCTCGAGCGGGATCTATTTCGCCGGGGATACACGGTTCTTCCCGTCGATGGCGGACCTGGCCGGGCGGGTCGACGTGGCGCTGCTGCCGGTCGGCCGCTGGGGCCCGCACCCCGGACCAGATCGCCTCGGCCCGGCCAGCGCCGCGCGAGCGGCGATCGCGGTCGGGGCGAGCGTCGCGATCCCGATCCACTGGGGCACGTTCTACCCGGCGGGATTCTGGCGCATCTGGCCGCGGCCACTGCGCGAACCGGCCGCACGGTTCGCGGCGGAGCTCGCGGGCACCGAGCCCGGGATCGAGGTCAGGGTGTTGGAGCCGGGTCAGGCGACGGAGATCGAGGCGCGGCCTCGACGCGACTAGCTTCGCCGGGTGGCGCAGTCCTCGCCGGCTCCCCGGGCCGACGTCCAGAGTGCCCGGCGGGCGGTCTCGAGCCGGTCCAGCCCAGCGAACGCGGACGTCTCGGCCTCTCGGGCAACGCTCTCCCGCACCTCGCCAGCGAGCCTCCGGGCCCACCGCCGACCGACCCAGCCGGCATGGAAGCCGAGCAGCCTCGCGATCAGGTACCCGGCGAGCAGCGCCGCGACGAGCACGAGGAACGGGATCGGCAGCTGCCCGAGGACCGGCACGGTGACCGAGTCCACCGGGAATCTGACGAACACCCACAACACGACCCAGACCGCGGCGAACACGAGAGCGAGCGTGGCGAGTGTCTGCAAGAGCCCGATGACTGTCCAGATCCGGCTCGACGGTACCGCCGTCGCCCTCGCGGCGATCGCCCGGTCGATCGCGCGGCCCAGGTTGGCGCCGAGCCCAGCGGGCTCGACGCTCGTGGCAAGTGTCGCGCGGGTGCCAGGCGGCGCGTCCTTGAGCGGCACGCTGACCGCTGTGCGGAGGAGCTCCAGCGCGGGCGCCAGCGAGCCTCGCTCGCGCCATCGGGCCAGAAAGGCCGCCGGATCCGCGACGCGCGCCTGGCGTCCCGACCAGCGGTAGATCCGCGACGTAATTGCGCCGAGCGGCCCGGCGCCACGGGCGCGGGCACGGGCTCGGGTCGCAGCGACGGCTTGACGCTCCGCGGCGGGCAGGTCGACGACGCGGAGCAGCTCAGCGGTGACACGGTCGATCGTCTCGCGCCGCGCCATGCCGTCGACGAACGGCCGGGCCCGCATCGTCGGTTCGATGCCGGCGGCCCGGGCGAGCGCGGAGACGGCCGCGGCGATCGTAGTCACGAGGCGGGCGCGAACGACGCGTTTCGCCTCGACCGCGCCAGCCAGCCACTCGCGGACCTGTTCGATTCCGACGTGGCCCTCGCCCGTTCTGCCGCCGCGCACCGTTCCCGAGGGTCGGGCCGATGCGAGCAGCACCCGGACCCGCGGCCCGCGGCCGCCACCCCCGGCCATCTGCGCAAGGTCGCGCTCGAGGTCGTGCCGGACGCGCTCCGCGTCGTCGGGCGACAGCCGATCGGTCTTGTTGAGCACCACGACCTGGCGATCGAGGCGCGACAGCCACCGCGCGAGGAATTCGTCGTGGAGGATCGCGTCGTGGTACTTCTCAGGGTCCGTGACCCAGACGACCGCATCGACGCGCGGGAGGATCTCCTCGACCCGCTCGCGGTGCTCTCGCTCGATGGAGTCGAGGTCCGGCAGGTCGAGGATCGCGACGTCTCCCGGCCCGCTCTCGTCATGGTCGCGGACCTCTTCGTCCGCGACGCCGAGCCAACCGAGCAACCCCGCCAGGTCTGAACGGCTCGAGCGCGGGACCCAGGCGATCGGGTGCGCCGTCGTCGGGCGGCGCGCAGACGCGTCGCTCACCGCTGTCCCCGCGAGGGCATTGAGCAGGCTCGACTTGCCGACGCCGGTGCCGCCCACCAGCGCGAGCACATAGGCGTCGGCCGGGAATCCGAGCCGGGCGCCAACCTCGCTTCGAACAGCCTCGGCGTCGCTCGTCGGGACGCCGAGCGTCGCGGCGGCGACGATCGCATCGTCGAGTCGCTTGAGGCAGACGCCGATGCCTCGGTCCTGGATCGACGGCGCGGCCCAGCCCGGGAGCGCGGGAATCTCGCTGCGGTCGGGTGCGAACGGTTCCGCGACCGTCATCGCGAGGACGGAGCCGTCGCGTCGATGCGGGCCTCGGACGCCGCCTCGAGGTCGCCTGACCTGGAATCGGATCGGCCGAACATCGCGACGGCATCCATCGGAACGACCGCCGGCAGCTCCCGCAGCTCGTCCGCTGCCGACCGCAGGTCCGCGGCAAGCGCCTCGAGCTCTTCGGGGGCCGGCGCCAGCGCGTCGAAGCGCTGCCGTTCCTCGGCGAAGGTCGCCGACAGCGCGGCGTCCAGACGCTGCCGCGCCCGCCCGATCAGCTCGACCATCGCCGCCTCGCCGAACAGCGCACTGAGCAGCTTCTGATTCACGAACGCGGTCGCCGCGGCGACTCCGACCTCCGTGCCGGTGAGGCCGGCCGTGTGAAAAAACGCCGCGAGCAACACCCCGACGCCGATCGCATTGACGCCGATCGACGCGCCTCGCGCGAGGCGCCGCTTCCCCTCGCCCGTCTCGCCGATGTC
>JANMPL010000434.1:0-2312 GCA_031369845.1 Chloroflexota bacterium | reverse complement strand
CGCCAGCACCACGTCGTCGCGCGGCTCGAGCATGGCCAGGAGCTCGCCGGGGTCCGTGAGCTGCGGGTCGAGCCAGGTGGACCAGTCCGAATCGGAGAGCACAACCGGCATCCGATCGTGAATCGGCGCCATCGTCTCGTTGGGCGTGGTGGTCACGATCGTGAAGGTCCGGCGGATGTGGTCCGTGGCGGGATCGCGCCAGCCGGACCAGAGACCGGCGAGCACGAGCGGCCGACCGTCGGCGCGGCCGATCGCGTAGGGCTGGCGGATGGTCCCCTCGCGCCGCCACTCGTAGAACGAGTCGACCGGAACGAGGCAGCGCTTGCGGACCAGCGCGTCGCGGAAGGCGGGGCTCGACGTCAGCGTCTCGGCCCGGGCGTTGATCATCCGCGACCCGACCTTGGCGTTGTCCGACCAGTGGGGGATCAGGCCCCAGCGGTAGGCCGTGATCGCCCGACGCTCGTCACGCTGGACGACGACCAGGGCGTCGTCCGTTGGCGCCACGTTGAACCGGGGACCCGGATCGTCCACGAGCGGCTCCGCGGCGAAGATCTCGGCGAGCTCAGAAGCGGGTCGCTCCTGGGTGAATCGGCCACACATGTCGGGCAAGTCTAGCCGCCGGTCCTGTATCGTCGGGTCAATGGACGGCCCCTCGAGCACCGACCGCCCCCGCGGCCTCGACGTCGAGGGACCCCTCTCCCGCGAAGAAGCGCGGGCACTCCTCGATCGAGGAGCGGAGCTACTCTCCGCCGGCGAGTTCGCCGAAGCGTTCAAGCACTACCGACGTGTTATCGGCTTCGACGACCCGGAGGTGACTGCGGCCGCGCTCCTCGGAGCGGCCCAGAGCCGGTTCCGGATGGACGACGAGGCCGGCGCGGTCGCGACCTGGGAGGCGATCCTCGAGTTGCCCGAGACGCCGTCGACGTACTTCGCATGGCGCGAGATCGCGGCAGCCCGCGTCCGCGACGGGGACCTCCAGGGCGCAATCGCCGCCTACCGGGAGGCCGACCGACGCGCTCCGCTCGCCGACAAGGCAGAGATCGCGAACAGGCTCGGCTGGCTGGCCAAGGAGACCGGCAACGTCCGCGCCTCGCGGCGGTACTTCGCCCGTGGGCGCGGCAGCGTCCTTCCGATCGCGACGTACGCAATCCTCGGGATCACGATCGCCGTCTCGGGGACGGCCATGCTCTCGACCGATGGGGCAGTGATCGGCGACGCCCTGGCCCTGGACAAGGTGGCGGTCGCCCACGGCGAGATCTGGCGGCTCTGGACCGTGGCCCTCGTTCACGCCGGTCTCATCCACCTCGCCCTGAACATGTACGCGCTGTACCTCTGCGGTCCGCTGGTCGAGCAGATCTACGGGCCGATCAGGATGGTGCTCTTCTACCTCGTGGCAGCGGCTGGCGGGTCCATCGCGTCGTTCGCGCTGGGCAACGTTCAGGGCGGCGTCGGCGCGTCGGGGGCGGTCTACGGCCTGTTCGGCGTGCTGTTCGTCGCCTCGCGTCTCCACCTGCCGATGCTGGACAGGCGGGGTCGCGCGCTCCTCGGCCAGGTCGGGATGCTCATCGTCGTCAACCTCATCATCAGCTTCTCGCTCAGCTTCATCGACAACTTCGCCCACCTCGGCGGGCTGGCTGCCGGAGTCCTCATCGCGATTGCCTTCCCGCCGGGCGGTATCACGTCGCGGTTCATCGGATCGCCGCTGACGACCATCGGGGCACTCGCCGTGCTCGTTCTCGGGCTCGCGGCTGGGATGTCCACGGGGCTCTCGATCTGGGCTGGCTGAGCTAGGGTGTCGCGATGGCCAGCATCATCACGACGCTCGGGCCCATGGATGCCAACCAGCTTGGTGCCGTCCTGCCGCACGAACACGTCTTCGTCGACCTGCGGACGTGGGATCAGCCGGGCTACGCGGTGGCCGACCCAGCAGCGGTCGTCGCGCTGATGGCGCCAGAGATCGAGCGAGCCCGAGCCCTCGGTGTCACCGCGATCGTCGAGTGCAGCACCGTCGGCGTCGGGCGCCGGGCCGACATCGATCGCGCGGTGTCCGAGGCGACCGGGTTTCCGCTCGTCGTCCCGACCGGGATCTATCGTGAGCCGTGGGTCCCCCGCTGGGCCCACGAAGCGAGCGAGGACGACCTGTATGAGTGGATGTTGCGCGAGCTCACCGACGAGATCTCGGGCACCGGCGTGCAGGCTGGCTGGATCAAGCTGAGCGCCGGCGACGACGGATTGACACCGACCGAGACGAAGATCCTGCGGGCGGCGGCGAGGGCCGCGAAGGCGAGCGGGAGCGTCATCGGCAGCCATAC
>JANMPL010000430.1:0-3986 GCA_031369845.1 Chloroflexota bacterium | reverse complement strand
CGACAATCGAGGTCGCCCGCGACCGCGAGATCCCGCTGCTCGGTGTCTGCCTCGGGATGCAGTCGATGGCCGTCGCGTTCGGGGCATCGATCGTCCGCGCCCCGACCCTCGTCCACGGCGAGGCGTCGGAGGTGACCCACGACGGCGCCGGGCTGCTCGCCGGGATGCCGCCGTCGTTCATGGCCGCCCGCTACCACTCGCTCGCCGTCGACATCGCGACGCTCCCGGCAGAGCTGCGTGTCACCGCGATGAGCGAGGTGGATCGCGTCGTGATGGGCATCCGCCACGTCTGGTTGCCCCTCAAGGGCGTCCAGTTCCACCCCGAGTCGGTGCTGACTCCTGAAGGGCCGCATCTCCTCGCGAACTTCCTTCGCCAGGCGGGCGAGGGCGAGGCATCGCGACTCGACGCGGCCTCCGGCTCATTCGCCACGGCCGGGCTCGCGGAGATCGTGCCGTGAGCGAGCGGGTCCGGGCGGCCCTCGCCGCCGTCATCGACGGCCGTGTCCTGTCGATGGACGAGGCCAAAGCTGCCATGGGCTCCGTGATGGATGGCGAGGCGACGCCCGCGCAACTGGCGGCCCTGCTCGTCGCGCTGCGGATGCGCGGGGAGGCGGTCGAGGAGCTGGCAGGCTTCGCCGCGGCGATGCGCGAACGCGTCGTCCGAGTCGACGCGCCTGACGGCGCGATCGACGTCGTCGGCACGGGTGGCGACGGCAGCGGCACGTTCAACATCTCGACGACGTCCGCGCTCGTCGTCGCCGCCGCCGGCGTCCCGGTCGCGAAGCATGGCAACCGCGCCATCACCTCCGCCTCCGGGTCGGCCGACGTTCTCGACGCGCTCGGCGTCCGGATCGACCACGACGCGGCGTCGGCCGGCGCGGCTCTCCGCGACACGGGCTTTGCGTTCATGTTCGCGCCGGGCTTCCACCCGGCGATGAAGCACGCCGGGCCGACCCGGCGGGAGATCGGGGTCCGGACGGCGTTCAACCTGGTCGGCCCTCTCACGAACCCGGCGGGGACCACGCGTCAGCTACTCGGCGTCGGCGACGCGGCTGTGGCCGCGAGGATCGCCGAGGTGGCGCGCCTTCTCGGGACTGAGCGGACGTTCGTGATTCACGGCGATGGCGTCGACGAGTTGCCGCTCGACGGCTCCGGGGTCCTCTACGACGTGACGCCCGACGGCATCGAGCGGCGGACGGTCGACGCCGCGACGCTTGGGCTGCGGCGAACGTCGACGGCGAAACTTGCCGGCGGGTCGGCGGCCGACAACGCCCGGATCACGGAGTCCGTGCTCCGGGGCGAGCCGGGAGCGAGGCGTGACGTGGTGCTCCTCAACGCGGGCGCCGCACTGCTCGTGGCCGGAGCGGTCGATTCGCTCGAGGAAGGGATCGACCGGGCCGGGCTCACGATCGACGCCGGGCTGGGCTCGGAGCTGCTCGAGCGGCTGCGGAGCGAACGCCGCGACGCGGAGGCTCTCCGGGCAGAAGCCGAGGCCGAAGGCGCCCCGGCATGACGATCCTCGAGCGGCCGGGCCTCGCCGACGAAACGGCTACCGCCCGGTCTTCGCGCCGCGCGAAGCCCAACGTCGTTGCCGAGATCGCCGAGCGCCGCCGGACCGACATCCGCGACGAGATGGCTCGCCTCAGCCTCGACGACCACCTCGCGATCGCGGCAGGAACCCGGCCGCCACGGCCCATCCTCGATCGGCTCGCCGCGCCGGGACTCCACGTCATCGCCGAGATCAAGCGGCGCTCGCCGTCGGCCGGCGAGATTGCCACCGTCGACGAGGACATCGTTGCGCGGGCACGGGCCTACGAGGCCGGCGGTGCCGTCGCGATCTCCGTGCTGTGCGAGCCGCATTGGTTCGGGGGCTCCATCGACGATCTTCGGGCCGTCCGGGCGGCGGTCTCCATCCCGGTTCTGGCCAAGGAGTTTGTCGTCGAGCCGATCCAGCTGCCCCACCTCCGGGCCGCCGGCGCGGATCTCGTGCTGCTTCTGGCCGTGCTCCATCCGGCGAAGCGGCTGGCGCGGCTGGTCGAGCGGGCGATCGAGATCGGCCTGGAGCCGATCGTCGAGGCCCACGACGAGAAGGAGCTCGAGCGGGCGCTCGCTACCGGAGCACGGATCATCGGCCTGAATAATCGCAATCTCCGGACGCTCGACGTCGACA
The DNA here is from genome assembly GCA_031369845.1 of Chloroflexota bacterium. GTDB lineage: Bacteria > Chloroflexota > Limnocylindria > Limnocylindrales > CSP1-4 > CF-46. The sequence continues at coordinate 1,816 of JANMPL010000430.1, read as the reverse complement.
CCGAACGAGCCGTCAGGCTCCGCGCACTCGTTCCCGACGATCGGCTCGTCGTCGGCGAGTCCGGTGTCCGCGACGCCGCGACAGTCGCCGCCTGGCGGGCTATCGGATTTGACGCCGCGCTCGTCGGGGAGGCACTCGTCCGATCGGCCGACCCTGCCGCCGCCGTCCGCACCTTCGTCTCAGCCGGCCGCCCGCCCGGCGATCCCGCCAACAATGCTGCCACACCCTTCGTGAAGATCTGCGGCATCACCGACGCCGACGGGATCCTCGCGGCGATCCGCGCCGGCGCCGACGCGATCGGCCTCAACCTCGTGCCCGGCACGCCGCGGGCACTCGCGCTCGATGAGGCCATCGAGCTGCGGAGGGTCGCGCGGGCCCTGGCGCCCGCCAGCGGGACACCCCAGATCGTGGCCATCACCGCAGATGCTGGGGAAGAGCGGATCCGCGAGATCGTCGCGGCCCTCGACCCGGACGCCGTCCAGCTGTCCGGCAACGAGCAACCGGCGTCCGTCGCCGCGGTCGGCCGCGCGGCGTGGAAGGTGATCCACCTGCCAAGCGAGGAGCCGACCGACGTCGCAGCCGCCGCCGCCGCGATCGTGTCCCTTGGTCGCGAGTACCTGGCGGCTGGCGCGGTCCGCCTGTTGCTCGACACCGGCGGCGGCCCGCATCCGGGCGGGACCGGCACTCGCGCCGCGCCGTCGCTTGCCGCCGCGGTGGCGCGCGAGATCCCCGTCGTCCTGGCCGGCGGCCTCAATCCAGCCACCGTCGGCGAGGCGATCAGGGCAACGCCAGCGATCGGCGTCGACGTCGCTTCGGGCGTCGAGCGGCCGCGGGAGGCGGACGAGCGCCCGCGCAAGGACCCGCTCAAGGTTGCCCTCTTCGCCAAGCGCGCCCGCGCCGCCCGCCTCGATCGGCCAAACCTCGCCGTCCGCCCGACCCCGGTTCACCCGGGCCTCCTCGAGGCCGACGAGCACGGCCGATGGGGCGTCGAGCGCGAGTTCGGCGGGCGCTACGTGCCCGAGACCTTGATGTCCGCGCTCCGCCAGCTCGAGGATGCCTACCTCGCGCTTCGCCATGACCCGCGGTTCTGGTCGGACCTTCGCGAGCTGCTCCAGCGCTACGCGGGTCGCCCGACCGCCCTCTACCGCGCCGATCGCCTCGCCTACGAGACGCTCGAGCGAGCAATCACGCTGGATGGCCGCGCGCGGCTGCCGCACCGGCTCCGGATCCACCTCAAGCGGGAGGACCTCGCCCACACCGGTGCCCACAAGATCAACAACGCCCTCGGCCAGGCGCTCCTCACCCGCCGTCGCGGCAAGACCCGGGTCATCGCCGAGACGGGCGCCGGCCAGCACGGCGTGGCGACGGCAACGGCCTGCGTGCTCCTCGGCCTGCCGTGCGTCGTCTACATGGGCGCCGAGGACATCGAGCGGCAGCAGCCCAACGTGCTCCGGATGCGGGCCCTCGGGACGGAGGTCCGGCCAGTGACCTCAGGCAGCGCTACCCTCAAGGACGCGATCAACGAGGCGATGCGGGACTGGGTCACGAACGTCGAGACGACCCATTACGTGCTCTGATCGGCTATGGGTCCGCACCCCTACCCGACGATCGTCCGCGACCTCCAGCGACGGATCGGCGATGAGGCGGCCGCGCAGTTTATCGAGGTGGAGGGACGGCTGCCCGACCTGGCGCTGGCCTGCGTCGGTGGCGGATCGAACGCGATCGGGCTGCTCGATCGGTTCATCGGCGAGCCGCCGGTCCGGATCGCGGTCGCCGAGGCGGCAGGCGAGGGCGTCGCGACTGGTCGGCATGCTGC
>JANMPL010000403.1:0-2889 GCA_031369845.1 Chloroflexota bacterium | reverse complement strand
GCGTGTCCGCCGGCGATGAGCGACAGGCTCGTGCCTTGCGTGGCGTCGAACCGGACAAACTTCGGCGTCCGGTAGAGGAGGCGAAGGCCGATGACGTCGCGATAGAACGCCATCTCGGCCTCGATGTCCTCGACGAAGATGAGCGCGCCCCGCACCTTCGTGACGTTGCCGAGCGCCTGGATCATCGCCATTCGCGGACTCCCATTCACGCGCGAGCGGGCGTCTCGCGTTCGCCCGGACGGTACCACTCCCCCGCGCCTGTCAGCCGAGCTCCCGGCGCACGACGGGGAAGCGCACGTCGTCGACAGCCACCCGGAAGTCGACCGTGAGCCAGAACTCCGGCGTCGCGGCGCTCGTCGCATCGGGCCGGGCGCCGCGTTCCGGATAGGCCTCGACGGCCGCGAACCCGCGTCGTGCGAGATCGTCGCAGACCGCCCCGACCAGTTCGCGGGCATGGCCGCTGTGGCGGGCATCCGCCGTCGAGGCAATGCAGGTGATGACCGCGGGCAGGGGCGCGGCGGGCAGCTGTGGGTAGAGGTCGCGCAACCGCTGCGCTCGCGGGTAGGCCGAGAGCGGCCCGAACTGCGCGTAGACGGCGGGGACGTTGTCGACGAGGAGCACCTTCGCGTAGCTGCCGAAGATCGCGAGACCCCGCCCCAGGAGCCCGAGCTTGCGCGGAGCGTCGCTCGCGACCGTCGGCCGGGTCGGCCGCGACGGCGCGAACGGGTTGTCATTGGGGAGGTCGTCGTCCACGGCGAACGGATTGAACGCCGGCCGGCTGCGCGATGTCGGCGCGAACGGGTTGTCGATCGGCTCGTCGTCGTCGATCGCGAAGGGGTTCGGCGCCCGCTTCTTCGCCGGAGGCTGGCTGGCCGCGGGTTCGAGCCAAGCCAGTCGGGCGGCCTTCGAGCCGCGATCCGCGTCCTCCCAGTAGTCGCACGATCGGTGATCGAAGCCCGGATCGGCGCAGGGTGGGATCGTCCCGAAGGTCGCCTCGTTCGTGACGTCGACGATCCGGATGGCCGCAATCCTAGCGGCCACCGGCGGGGGCACCGGCCAGTAAGGCGAGGACCCCGCTCCGGACGAGATCCGTGGCGGCGGCCAGATCCGGGCCCGGCTCGCGATCCCGATCGAGGTGACTGATGCGGTCGCGGATCAGCCGATGCGCCTCGGCGACGCCCGCTCCCGGTCCGGCACCCGCCGCGTCGTCGCGGGCCAATCGCAGATCGAGCGCCTGCGCCCCGACCAACAGTTCGATCGCGACGATCCGCTCGACGTGCTCGAGCACCGACCGGGCGTGCCGGGCCGCGATCGGACCCATCGAGACGTGATCCTCCTGGTTGGCGCTGGTCGGGACCGAATCGACGGACGCCGGATGGGCGAGCACCTTGTTCTCGGACGCGAGAGCGGCAGCCGTGTACTGGAGGATCATCATCCCGGAGTCGAGGCCGCTTGCCGGCGCGAGGAAGGCCGGCAGGCCGCCGTTGAGGCGCTCATCGAGGAGGAGCGCGGTCCGGCGCTCGCTGATCGCCCCGAGTTCGGCGAGGGCGATCTTGGCGAAGTCGAGCGCGAGAGCGATCGGCTCCCCGTGGAAGTTTCCTCCACTGATGACGAGCCCGCCGCCCGTGGCCAGCGCGCCCTCGTCGACGGCGCCGCCTTCCGGAAAGACGAGCGGGTTGTCGGTCGCGCTGTTCATCTCGATGTCGAGCACGCGTCGGAGGTAGTCGAGCGCATCCCGAACCGCGCCGTGGACCTGCGGCACGCAGCGGAGCGAGTACGGGTCCTGGACCTTGTGGGCGTCGCCCTTGTGGCGGTCCTGGAGGGTCGAGTCCCGAAGCAGGTGACGCAACTCGGCGGCGACCTCGATCTGACCGGGATGCGGGCGGGCGAGCTGGTACGGGGCCGCGAACGCGACGTCCGTGCCGAGAAGCGCCTCGACGCTGATGGCGGCCGCCACGCTCGCCGTCCGTGTCAGCCGATCGGCGTCGGCCAGCAGGAGCGCCCCGATCGCGCTCATCAGCTGGGTGCCGTTCAGGAGCGCGAGACCCTCCTTCGCCTCGAGGACGAGCGGTTCCAAGCCCACCTCGCGCAGGGCGACCAGCGCTGGCAGCGCGCGGCCGGCCATCTCCACCCGCCCGCGGCCGATGAGCGGCAGCGCGAGGTGAGCGAGGGGGGCGAGGTCCCCGGACGCGCCGACCGAGCCCTGTTCCGGCACGATCGGGTGGATGCCCAATCGGAGGAAGTCGAGCAATCGATCGACGAGGATCGGCCGGCAGCCACTGTGCCCGAGCGCGAGCGTATTGGCTCGCAGGAGGAGCATCGCCCGGACGACCTCTCGCGGCAGGTCGGCCCCGACCCCCGCGGCGTGGCTCATCAGGAGGTTTTCCTGGAGCCGCCTCGCGTCGGCGGGCGCCACGGAGCGAGTCGCGAGGGCACCGAAGCCCGTCGTCACCCCGTAGACGACCTCGCCCGCCGCGACGAGTCGCTCGATGACGTCGCGCGATTCCTGCATCCGAGCCCGCGCCTGGTCGTCGAGCGCGGCGAGCGCTCCGTGACGGGCGACCGCTTCAACTGCCCTGAGCGTCACGTCGGCGCCGGTCAGGACGATGGTCTCGGTCCCGCGGGAGTCGATCGGGTCGGGCACGAGGCCAGAATAGTCGGCTAGACTCCGCCTCGTAACCTCAGGCGGATGGCTCGCCGGGGCGTCGCCACCTCAGGCGGATGGCTAGCAGGGCGTCGCCTCCGCCTTAGGTGGGCGGGTAACCAATTCGACATGGAGGGTGTCCGTTCTGCTCGCCTTCATCGACCAGATCGTCATTCCGTTCCTCAACTCCCTCTACGGGAGCGTCGGCTACCTGGGCGTCATGGCGGCGATGGCGATCGAATCCG
>JANMPL010000389.1:0-7161 GCA_031369845.1 Chloroflexota bacterium | reverse complement strand
GATCCGCCATGCCGCCACAGCGGAGGGGATCCTCTGCCTGACCGCGATCGAGACCGCGGTCGCGGCCGCTGAGGCACTCGATCCCTCGATCGCCGCCCGTCTGTCAGAGGTTCGATCCCTCGACGAGTGGGTCCCGGGCGGCCGACCGCCCGGCGTCCGGGTCGCCGAGGTCGTTGGCGCGTGACCGACGCTTTCGATCTGATCATCTTCGACTGCGACGGGGTCCTCGTCGACAGCGAGCGCCTCTCGATCCGGGTCGACTCGATCTTCCTCGAGCGGGTCGGCTGGCCGATGTCCGAGGAGGAGATCGTCGAGCGCTGGGTCGGCCGATCGGACGCGGACATGCAGATCGAGATCGAGCAGCACATCGGTGGTCCCATCCCGCCCGACATCGAGGAGGAGTTCGGCCGGATCTACCGCGAGATGTTCGATCGGGAACTCACGCCGGTGGACGGGATCCGGGAGGTACTCGACGTCATCACGACCCCGCGCTGCGTCGCGTCGAGCGGCGAGCACGACAAGATCCGGCGAAATCTCGCGCTGACCGGGTTGGCGGGCTACTTCGGCGAGCGGATCTTCAGCTCTACCGATGTCGAACATGGCAAGCCCGCACCCGACCTGTTTCTTCTGGCCGCCGAGACCCTGGGTGCGGAGCCGTCCCGGTGTGCCGTCGTCGAGGACAGCGTCTACGGCGTCGAGGCGGCGCTGGCGGCCGGGATGCTGCCTTTTGCCTACGCCGGTGGCGTCACGCCGGCGGAGCGCTTGGCCCGTCCCGGCGCCGTGGTCTTCACCGACATGCGCCAGCTGCCCGAGCTCCTGGAGGCCGCGGCGGCGTCTCGGCCCTGACCCGGCCCGGCCATGAAACGGTCCGAAATCGAACGTCGGGGGAAATCACATCTCTCCGGCCCATCATTCCGATTCCGGATTCCGATGTCGGACGATCGTATGGGACGTGAGTGATGTGGCGCGGCGTTCGATTTCGGAGGATATGGGCCGCGTTGACGGGCGACACTGGGGCCGGATTACGCCCTCGGCCGGCGCCGACCGCGAGGCCGGTCGGAGCAGAGCCGGTCTGTGGGGTGCCGGCGGGCGTTTCGACGACGAGCGACTGGCCGAGCGACCAGAGCGTCAGGGTCGTCAGCGCCACCATGATCACGGCGAGGGGGACTTCGCGAGTTCGGTGCGAGCGGCCGACCCGCTCGGCCGACCAGGCGGCGACGACATGGCCACCCCACGCCCCGAGCATGTGTCCGCCGACGACCGCGGCAATCTGGATCGTCCACACGAGGCCCGGCGGCAGGAACGCGCGTGTCGGCTCGAGGAACGCCCAGCCGAAGCCCCCGAGATCCCAGCCCTGCTGCAGCGGATCGGCGATCGCGACGATGATCCGCTGGCCCTCGATGAACAGGTACGTGAAGTAGTGGGCGATGAGATAGCCAATCGCGATCGGCAGTAATCCCGCGCCGGTCGCGGCGGTGCCGACGAGCCGGGCGACCGCCAGCGCCGCCGCGGCGATGACGCCGAGAAACCCGAGCAGTTGGAGCGTCTCGATCGGCACCGCAGGCGCCCCGAAGACCGAGAACCACGGCGTCGTTTGCGACAGCCCGTCGTAGAGGATCGACCCAGTCCCGATCGCGACGAGCAGAATGTCGGCCGTCGTCCAACCGGGCAGAAGAAGGCCTGAGGCGAACGATCGCCGCTGGACGTGGCCCTCGTCGTCGACGAGTCCGAACGGCGCGAGGCGGTTCACCAGCCGGAACCCGAGATGGGCCGCGGCGTTCGACCGCGACCTTCGTGCCGCCGGGCAGGCGTCTCCGCTAGCCGATGAGGAACCGCTTGATGTCCGCCGACGCGTCGTCGAGACGGTTGCGGCGGAGCGAGTAGTAGATGACCGTCCCTGACTCGGTGATCGTCACCAACCCGGCCGCGCGGAGCAGGGCCAGGTGATGTTTGATCGTCGGCTTCGAGAGCTCAAGCAGTTGGGCGATCTCAGTGAGATAGAGGTCGCGTCCGGCGAGCAGCTTCAGGATCCGCAGCCGCGTCTCATCGCCGAGCGCCCTGTGGAGTCGGACCACAGACTGCGGGGCCGCGAGCGGATCGACCAACTCGAGGGCCTCGTCCGAGACCGGATAGCCGAACAGCCGGAAATCGGATGCCGACATGAGGAAGTTGTAGGGCCGGGAGAAGTACGACGGCGCGAGGATCACCCGCTTGACCCCACCCTCAGCGAGCCATCGGATGCCGCCCGTCGTGCGCTCGATCAGATCGACCGGGGCGAGCGTAGCGCGATCGGCCGCGCGGGCTTCGTAGTCCCGTTCGAGGATCGCGGCGACCCGGGACTCGATCGGCGTGAACTGCTCTGCCCACGCCGCAAGCACGGAGACGAGATCGGCGATCGTCTTCTCCGGCTCGCGCAGGATCTGCAGTCGCGCCTCGCGCTTGTACTCGGGCATCGACTCCTCGAGAGCCGGCAGCGCCGAGCTGTCGCCGGCCATCGCCCGGTCGACGAGTGCCGCGAGCTCCGGCTCGCGCGGGCTCTCGTCGAACATCGCCCGAACGACGTCGCGCGGCTCGCTGCTCGCGATGGCAGCCACGACGTCGTCGGCGGTGCGGACCGCTGGGCGATCGACGACGACGACGGCCACGTGGATCGCGACCTCGGACTCGAACAGTCGAGTCGCCGCGTCCCGGACTTCGGCCGGCAGGGCCGCCTTGGCGTCCGCAAGCCACTTCCGGTCGGCGGCAGGCAGGTCGTCGGTGGAGCCGGCATCACCTGACAGGCTGAACACGAAGTCGTATGCAGGGCGGACGTCCCAGTCGATCCTGAACGACGCCGATCCGCGATTGAGGTCGCGGACTGGCGCCCGCACCTGGGCGTCTGGCGCCTGCCGCTTTCGGGTGTGGCGTGTCGCCGGTCGGGCTGCCATCGGTTGCTCGCGATCTCCTAACTGATGTTAGATAGAAATCTAACGCCGCCGCCGACCCGGTGTCAAGAAGCGAATCTGATACGAGGCGGCAGAACGGCCCGCGGGCCTACAATCTGTGTCGACCCCGGACCCGATAGGAGCCGTCCCTGCATGCCGATACCGACCGTGTCCTTCACCGACGAGCGCCTCCCGAACGGCCTGCGGCTGGTCGTCGCCGAGGACCACTTGGCCCCCGTCGTGGCGGTCAACATCTGGTACAACGTCGGCTCCAAGAACGAAGTCGAGGGCAAGACCGGCTTTGCCCATCTCTTCGAGCACGTCATGTTCCAGGGCTCGGCGAATGTCGGGAAGGCAGAGCACATTGCGCTCGTCCAGGCGGCCGGCGGCACCATGAACGGCACGACGTGGCTCGACCGGACGAATTACTTCGAGACCGTTCCGTCGCACCAACTCGAACTCGCCCTCTGGCTCGAAGCCGACCGGATGGGGACCCTTCTCGACGCGCTCAGCCAGGCGAACCTCGATAACCAGCGCGAAGTCGTGAAAAACGAGAAGCGCTGGTCGTACGACAACCGACCGTACGGCTCGTGGAACGAGAAGCTCCAGGCCCATTTGTTTCCGCCGGAGCATCCCTACCACCACACGACGATCGGCTCCATGGAGGACCTCGACGCCGCGTCCGTCGAAGACGTGAGCGAGTTCTTCCGGACCTACTACGCGCCGAACAACGCGGTGATCTCCGTCGTCGGGGACGTCGACCCCGCGGCCGTTCGGGAATGGGTCGAGCGCTACTTCGGCGGGATACCGGCGAACCCGTCGATCCCGCCGCTAGGTGATTTGTCGCTGCCGCCGATCCTCGGCGAGGAGCGGCGCGAGACCGTCATGGACAAGGTGCCGCTGCCGCGCGTCTACGTCGGCTACCGCGCGCCTGCGTTCGGCGACACGCGGCTCGATGCCCTCGATATCGCGGCGCAGGTGCTGGCCGGCGGCAAAGGCAGCCGGCTCCACCGCCGGCTCGTCCGGGACGAGCGGATCGCCCAGGACGTCGCCCTCTTCACGCTTGGGTTCGTCGGCGGCGCGTCTGTCGCCGCCGGCTGGGTGACGGTCAGGCCTGGGGTCGACGTCGGGCGGGTCGAGGCGGCGCTCCATGAGGAGCTGGAACGGATCGGGCGCGAGGCGGTAACCGACGACGAACTGGAACGAGCCCGGGCGCTCATCGAGAGCGACGAGCTCAGCGCGCTCGGGCGGGTGGAGGAGCGAGCCGACCGCCTGTCGATGTACGCGACCCTGTTCGACGATCCGGGTCTGATCAACCGGATGCTCCCGCGCTATCTCGCGGTGACCGCCGACAACATCCAAGCAGCGGCCTCCTCGGTGTTCCGGCGGGACAACCGGGTCGTGCTCACCTACCTGCCCGAGATCCCGCCGGCCGATTCCGCCGACGTCGACGCCGCCGCGGCTGACAAGGCGGAGGCAGCGGCATGACGAAGCGCGATGGCGTCGTCGCCACGCGTCCCACCCCGGGGACGCCGCGTCCGTACGACTTCCCGGAGGTCGAGCGCTTCCACCTGCGAAATGGCCTCCGGGTCATCGTCGCGAACCTGCCTGGACGACCTCTCGTCTCCGCGTCGCTCGTACTGCGAAACGGCGCGTCCGACGAGCCCGCAGCGCACGCCGGCGCGACGGTGCTGGCGGCAAGAGCCATGTCCGAGGGCACGGAACGATTCGACGCCATCGCCCTTGTCGAGGCGAGCGAGCGGCTCGGGGCATCGATCCACGCGGACGCCGGCTGGGACGCAATGAGCATCAGTGTCGAAGTCCCCGCGGCCCGATTCGAGCCCGCGCTCGAGCTCCTCGCGGAGATGTCGCTGCATCCGACGTTCCCGGCCTCGGAGGTGGAGCGGCTGCGCGACGAGCGACTGAACGATCTCCTCCAGGCGAAGGCCGATCCGCGGCGGCGCGCCGACGAGGCGTTCGCGGCGACGATCTACGAGGCCGCCTCGCCGTACCACCGTCCCTCCGGCGGCACTCGCGAGACCGTCGAGGAGCTGACGCCCGCGCGTCTCCGGGCTGCCTACGAGCGTGGCCTTGATCCTGCCCGGGCGGCGTTGATCGTCGGGGGCGACCTCGCCGGGATCGACGTCCAGGCCGTCGCGGAGCGTCTCCTCGGGCAGTGGGGCCCGGCCGTTGGGGCCGGCGCCACGGGCAAGATCGTCGACGCCGGCGCAGTCCGCCATCGGTTCGTACGCGTCCTCCACCGACCGGGAGCCGTCCAAACCGAGATCCGCATCGGCCACGTCGGCGTGCCCCGGCGGATCGATGACTTCCACGCGCTGTCGGTGATGGGCGCCATCCTCGGCGGGCTGTTCAACTCGCGGCTCAACATGAAGCTGCGCGAGGAGAAGGGCTACACGTACGGGGCGGGCGCCGGCTTCGACCTCCGACGTGCGGCGGGGCCGTTCGGCGCGCGCGCCGCCGTGAACACCGAGGTGACGGTGCCGGCCGTTGCGGACTTCCTCACCGAGCTGGACAGGATTCGCGAGGCCCCGGTCGCCGATTCCGAGGTCCAGGCCGCCCGCGACTTCCTCGTCGGCGTGTTCCCGCTCCGCTTCGAGACGCCGGGCCCGATCGTCGGGGCGTTGTCCGGGCTCGTCGTCCACGAGCTGCCGGAGGACGAGCTCGCCCGCTACCGGCCGGCAATCGAGGCGGTGACCGTGGAGGACGTGCTGGAGGCCGCACGCTCGCGGATCAAGCCCGATCAGGCGGCGATCCTGCTCGTCGGCGACGCGGACGCGTTCGGGGCGGACCTGGATGCGGCCGGCTTCGGGCCGGTCACGGTCGAGCGCGATGCCGGCCCGGTCGAGGAGGGGAGGGACCCCGGCGCGGCCGCGGCGATCGGTCCGGTCGACGCTGGGCCGCAGGGTCCGACGGAGGGCGCCGAGGAGCCGACGTCTGATGGCTCCGGCGATCCCGTCGAGCCGCACACGTCCAGCGAGGGCGACGACGACCGCTGAGCCCCACCCCGAGCCCGAGGCGAGCTCAGCCCCGGCCCAGCCCGCCGGCACCGTTGGGCGGTTCCCAGCACTCGCATCACCGGTCTATCGGCGGTTCATCCTCGCCGCGTTCGTCGGCAGCATCGGTAACTGGATGCAGGCGACCGCCCAGGGTTGGCTCGTCCTCAGCCTGACCGATTCCAACATCGCGCTCGGTGCCACGAGCGCCGCGGCGACCGCCCCGATCCTCCTGCTCTCGATCCTTGCCGGGGTGCTCGCCGACCGGGTCGACCTGCGACGGCTCCTCGCGGCCGCCCAGCTGGCCGCCGCCGGTGTTGCCGCGGTCCTCGCGATCCTGCGCTGAACAGGCGCCGTCACGAACCGGTTGAAACCTTTTCGTGGGGCCATGTCTCAAGGAGTCAGCAGCGGGCCAAGAGGCTCGCCGACCCAGGAGATCCGAACATGCGCCACTCCGCCTTGATCGGCCGAAGCCTTGCTTCATCGGCCGTCGTCGTTCTTCTCGTTGCAGGTGCAGCCCTCGCAGGAGGCGCGCTCTCGAGCCCGTCGGCCGCGTCAGGCGCGAGCGACGACCCGAGCCAGACGACCGAACCGACAGCGACCACGGAGCCCACCGCCACCACCGAACCGACCGCGACGACAGAGCCGACTGCCACCACCGAACCGACCGGGACTGCCGAGCCGGCGGCGGCCGCGGAGCCGAACCCGACGGCTGAGCCGACCGAAACCGCCGAGCCCGCCGAGACGGCTGAACCTGCCGAAGCGACCGAAATTGCCGAGCCAACCGACGAGCCCGGCGACGACGCCGAGGACGCCGACGACAACAGCGGCCCAGGTGGCGATGACAGCGCCGACGACAACAGTGGCCCCGGCGGCGATGATTCGGGCGACGACTCCGGCCACGATGGCCCGGGTGACGACTGATCGGCCCGGGCGTATCAAGTCCGACGAGCCCCCAACAGACGTACCGTGGACCATGGGCGACAGGCAGCGGCCGACCCGCCCATGGCCACGTTCCGTTCGCGAGGACGTTCGACCATTACGATCACGGACTCCGTTTCACCGCCTGACGTCGCCGCCGATGATCGAGCTGTCGTCGGCCGGATCCTCGCCGGCGATCGCGATGCGTTCAGGATTCTCGTCGACCGCCAGGGCCCGGCAGTCGTCCGCGCCTGCCACCGAGTCCTCGGCGACCTCCACGAGGCCGAGGACGCAGCCCAGGA
>JANMPL010000382.1:0-4950 GCA_031369845.1 Chloroflexota bacterium | reverse complement strand
GATCCGCCCCCTGCCGCCAGCCGCAACCAGCGCGCCCGGCAACCACGATCCAAACCACCCCTGGCGGCGCTACGCTGCCATCCGACCCCGGTGACAAAGTCGCTGACCACCTACAGGTCAGAGTCGCGGTCCTCCGACATCCTTGTGATGGGCGCCAGTCGGGTTGCCCGCCTGCCTGGCGGCCCGCGCCATCCTCCTCGCCGGCGGGTTGTTTTCGACGAGCGTGGCCATCCAGACTGGCAGCGTCTCCACCGACCCGAGGGCGGGCTGTTACACGAGCGGCACTTCGGGAGCACAAGCGCATGTGAGAGCGCCGCTGAGCGGGTCCCGTAGGCCGGTCACCTGTTAGTATTGCCCGTGTTGACAGTCAACATGGGCCATCGGATGCTCCTCACGCGGCACGAGGACGGCGGTGACCGAGGGAGTGGGAGCCGAAGGTGACCGAACCGAAGGCGCTCGAGTTTGGGGTCAACCTGAACAACCGGGAGCCGCTGATTGCCCCGGATTACGGGATCGCCGAGCTCCTCGACCTGGGTGAGGCCGCGGAGTCGATGGGCTTCGATTCGATCTGGGTGGGCGACAGCCTGTTCTCAAAACCGCGCTTCGAGCCGCTCGCGCTTCTCTCTGCGCTGTCGCAACGGACGAAACGGGTCAAGCTCGGGACGGCATGCCTCGTGACCTCCCCCCGCAACCCGCTGTACCTGGCAATGGAGTGGGCGACCCTCGACGTCATTTCCGGCGGTCGGACGATCTTCGGCTGCTGCGCCGGCAATCCGGAAACTGGCGTCCGCCGCGAGTTCGAGGCGCTGGGCTTGGACTTCGATCGCCGCTTTTCGCTGTTCGAGGAGGGCCTCGAGGTCCTGCGCGCTCTGTGGACCGACGGCAAGGTGACCCACCACGGCGAGCACTTCAACTTCGACGACGTCTCGTTCTTTTCCGGAACCGAGATGGGCCCGCTCATGCCGATCCAGAGACCACCGCCGTTCTGGATCGTATCGAACCCGCGGCTCGTCACTGAAGGATCCGACGAGAAGATGGTCCGGACGATGAAGACGGCCTGCCGCCGGATCCTGACATACGGCGAAGGCTGGATGACGTGCTGCCGGGCGACGCATCCGGAAGAGCTCGTCGAACAGCTCGGTTACCTTCGCGACGTCGCCGCCGAGATCGGCGACAACGCCGATCGGCTCATCGTCTCCTACCAGGTGACGATGAACATCGGGGACTCGGAGACGCAGGCGCAGGCCGCCTTCGGCGAATACATCGGGAAGTACTACCCGGAGCTGAGCAAGGCGATGAATCTCTCGAACTGGGGCCCGGTCGGGACGCCGGACCAGATCATCGACTGGTTCCGGACGTTCGCCTCGGCGGGCGTCAACCATTTCATCTGCCGCTTCGGCTCGCTCGACCAGTTCGGCCAGGTCGAGCGGTTCGCTCGCGACGTGCTGCCGGCGCTCCGGTCGGACGTCAGGATAGGGGTGAGGTAAGCCATGGGAACGGATTCCAAGATGCGCCAGCACGCGGAGCTCATCGTCGACACGTGCTTCTCCGTCGACAAGGGTGACGTCGTCACGATCATCACCGACGACCAGCACGCCCACATGGCACGGATCGTCGCCGACGTCGCGGCCGAGCGCGGCGCCTCGCCCGTGGTCATGAATAACGAATCGCAAGTGTCGCGGGCGCTCGCCGACACGAGCTTCCCGATGGCGCCGCCGAAGAACCTCCACGATGCGATGCTCGCCGCCGACGAGATCATCATCATGACCAACCTCGAATGGGCGAACCGATTCGCCCACGTCTCCGCGGTCAAGGAGTCGTGCGCGAACAACGTCAAGATCGCCTCGGTCGAGCCCGGGATGGGCGAATGGGACCTCACGATCGAGGACATCCTCGCCTCGACGGATCGGGCGGTCGCGGCGATCGACAAGCTCCGCGGCGTCAAGCAATGTCGCGTGTGGTCGCCGAACGGCACCGACGTGACGGTCTCGATCGAGGAACGACCCGCGCTCCAAGTTACGCCGATCCGCCACAGGGGCTGGATGATGGGGCCGCTGCCACTCTGGGCGGAGGTCGCATACGCAGCCGTCGAAACGAAGACGAACGGAACGATCGTGATCGACGGCAACATGCTCGGGATCGGGGTTGATGTCGTGAGCAGCCCGATCTACTGGACCGTCAAGGACGGCAAGTGTGTCGCTATCGAAGGTGGCGATGACGCGAAGCGCCTGGCCAAGGTGATCGAGGGCGTTCCGAACGTGGACGTCGTCGCGGAGTTCGCCTTCGGCACCAGCGACAAGTCGCCACTCGGCAGTCCGTCGGAGAAGGGCCGGATCGGCAACGTCCACTTTGCGCTCGGCGACAACAAGAATGCCTACCCCGGAGGCCAGAACTCGAGCCCACTCCACCTCGACGGGGTCATCCGCAACGCAACGCTCGAGATCATGGACACGGGTGGCTTCATCTTCCGGGATGGGAAATGGGACGTCTGAGTGGAGTCCGGGTCGTCGCGCTCGAGGAGGTCGCTCCCGTCGCCCTGCCGGGCGGCAGCTGGAGCCGCGTCCTCCTGACCGGGGAACGGGTGGCCTCGACGAGCGCGCTCGGGATCTCCAGCTTTGCTGCCGGGACGTCCACCGCGATGCTCTCGCACGCCACCGAGGAACTGGCCTACGTCCTGACCGGCCACGGCGAGCTGCGCCTTGAAGCCGAAGCGGTCCCCTACGCTGCGGGAGAGGCGCTCTACATCCCGGCCGGCGTCTGGCACGCCGTCGCCAACACGGGCTCGGAGCCTGTCACGATGGTCTTCGCGTTTCCCCACCCGGATTACCCGCCGACCGAGCGCCGTGACCCTGACGCGGCGGCGTTCGCGCCGTGAACGAGCAGGACATCCGCCAGCGAGTGGCGACGGCGTGCCGGATCGTCGCGCTCGAGGGCTATACCGACCTGACCCTGGGCCATGTCAGCGCCCGCAACCTCGGTGAGCGGACGATCTGGATCAAGCGCAAGGGCGTCGCACTCGACGAGGTCGAACCGGACGACGTGATCGCCCTCGACATCGATGACCCGGCGGCCCTCGGGAGCGGCGAGTACCACCTCGAATCGGTGATGCACACGGAGGTCTACAGGGCGCGGCCCGATGTCGGTTCGGTGATCCACGGCCATCCGCTCTACGGGACCGCCCTGGGCTCGACCGACGGCCAGTTCCGGTTCCTCACCCACGACGCCGTCCTGTTCGCGGCCGGCATCGGCGAGTACGACGACGGGCCGGCCTTGATCACGACCCACGAGCAGGGACGGCGGGTGGCCGAGGCCCTCGGATCGCGCCGGGCGGCGCTCCTGCGCAACCACGGCGTCGTCATCGCCGGGGAGGATGTTCGCTGGGCCGTGCTCGCTGCGGTCACGCTGGAGCGGGCAATCCGTTTCCAGGCCGTCGCGGCGACGCTCGGCGAGCCACGACCGATCACCCAGGAGCATGCCGACCAGCTCTACCCGATCAAATACCAGGACGACTTCCTGGACGAGTACTGGGCGGCGTGGGTCCGCCGGATCCACCGGAGCGACTCGGTCGAGCCGGCCGCGGCCCGCTGAAGATGCGGATCTCGATCGAACTCAACGGTGCCGCCACGGTCGTCGATGTCGAGCCCCAGGGGTTCCTGCTCGACATGCTCCGCGAGCAGCTTGGATTGACCGGCGCGAAGCTGTCCTGTGACGCCCAGGTCTGCGGTGCCTGCACCGTGCTGGTCGACGGCGCCCCGGTCAGCTCCTGCTCCTTCCTCGCCGCCGAGACCGACGGGCGCGCCGTGCTGACGATCGAGGGATTCCGCGACACCCCCGCGTTCGCGCCGATCGCCGCGGCCTTCACCCGCCACGCTGCGCTCCAGTGCGGCTTCTGCACGGCAGGGATGGTCCTCACGATTCACAGCCTCCTCGAGGACGGCGAGCTGACCGACGAGGCGTCGATTCGGCACGGCCTCGCCGGCAACCTGTGCCGGTGCACCGGCTACAGGTCGATCCTCGACGCCGTCAGCGATCTGGTCCTGGAGGCGAGCGCCCGATGAGGACGGTCGCACCTCCAGCGGTCCGGCCCCGCAGCGCGCCACAGGTCGGGCGGTCAATGGCCCGTGCCGACGCCGCCGAGAAGCTTCGCGGCGAGGCGGAATTCGTCGGCGACATCGTGGTCCCCCGGATGCTCCACGGAAAGGTGCTGCGGAGCCCTCATGCCCACGCCCGGATCGTCTCCATCGATGCGTCCGCGGCGGCCTCCATCCCCGGGGTGGTGGCGATCCTCACGGCGGCCGACCTGCTCGACATCGACCCGTACTACGGCCACGCGATCAAGGACCGTCCGATTCTCGCGATCGACCGGGTCCGCTTCGCCGGCGAGCCCGTGGCGGCGGTCGCGGCCACGGACGAGGCGACGGCCGAAGCGGCCGTCCGGGCGATCGTCGTCGACTACGAAGAGCTGCCTGTCATCGCGACGCTCGACGACGCACTCGCGCCCGGAGCGAGGCTTGTCCACGACGAACCACTTCGGCCGGGCGACTTTCACGGGCTCGGAACGCTGCCGGAGCGGGACGGCAACATCTGTTATCGCTATGGGATCGAGCGTGGCGACGTCGAGGCCGTGTTCGCGACCGCGGGCATCGTCGTCGAGGGTGATTTCATCTTCCCGAGCGTCTACCAGTACGCGATGGAGACCCACAGCGTCATCGCCCAGGTCGATGGTCGAGGGATCCGCCTCTGGGCGACCTGCCAGCACCCATTCCTCGTCCGGGCCGAGATCGCGACGCTCTTCAACATGCCGCTCGGTCGCGTCCGGATCACGGTCCCTTACCTCGGCGGCGGGTTCGGGAGCAAGTCCTACACGAAGATGGAACCCATCACGGTCGCGCTCGCGCGCAAGGCCGGGCGGCCCGTGAAGATCGTCAACCGCGTGGACGAATCGATGGT
>JANMPL010000381.1:0-13354 GCA_031369845.1 Chloroflexota bacterium | reverse complement strand
GATTCCGTCGATGCGCTTGTCCTTGACGAGCTCCGCGATCTTCTCGAGGAGCGACGCCTTGTTCACCTGGTACGGCAGCTCGCTGACGATGATCGCCATCCGCTCGCCGCGGACCTCCTCGAAGGCAACCTGGGCGCGCATGACCACTCGGCCGCGGCCGTGGGCGTACATCTGGCGAATCGCGTCGACCGTCTCCTGCTCCCCTGTCAGGGGGTTCCGTTGCGTCTCGAAGCGGTAGATCGTGCCGCCCGTCGGGAAGTCGGGGCCGGTGACGTACTGGCAGAGGTCGTCAGTGGTGATCTCCGGGTCATCGATGATCGCGATCGTCGCATCGACGATCTCTCCGAGATGGTGCGGCGGGATGTTCGTCGCCATCCCGACGGCGATGCCGGAACTGCCGTTGATCAGGAGGTTCGGGAGCTTGGCGGGCAGGACCGACGGCTGCTTCTGGGTGCCGTCGTAGTTGTCCTCGAAGTCGACGGTTTCCTTGTCGATGTCGGAGAGCATCTCCGCGGCGATCGCCGTCAGGCGGGCTTCGGTGTAGCGCATCGCGGCCGCGCTGTCCCCGTCGACGCTGCCGAAGTTGCCCTGGCCGTCGACGAGCGGGTAGCGCATCGAGAAGTCCTGGGCCAGCCGAACGAGGGCGTCGTAGAGCGCGACGTCGCCATGCGGGTGGTACTTGCCCATCACCTCGCCGACGATCGCTGCGCATTTCCGGAACGAGCTCGTGGCCGACAGGCCCATCTCGCCCATCGTGTAGAGGATCCGGCGGTGGACGGGCTTCAGGCCGTCACGGACGTCCGGCAGGGCGCGCGACACGATCACGCTCATCGCGTAATCGAGGTAACTCACCCGCATCTCATCCTCGATGCGGATGGATCTGATATCGCCCAGGTCATCGGTCACAGGTCAGGCTCTCCTAACGAACGTTCGTTCGGGTCATGTCAGTGGTGACTCAGGCTGCGCTGCGCCGAGCATGCCCTGGCCGAATCGGTCGGCGGCTTCTGCGGCGCTGGATGTCGACGGCGATCCTGGACGACGGCGAATGCCCTCGAGGCTCGCCCGAATAGCGGTCGCCCGACCCTCGTCGAGCTTGGGCAGGACGTCGCGGATGACCCAGGCGCGATGGCCGTCATCCGTTTGGGCCGCTCGTTCCGCTTCCGTTTCGCTGAACCTCGTGACGGCTTCCCGATCGACGACAGTGAGACTGCGGAGCGCCCAGGCGAGGGCCTTCTGGACGTCCGGCTCGGCATCGCCGATCAGTTGGGTGATAAGGCCAATACCGTGCTGTGCTACCACGGTCTCGCGTCCGCGGCGACGATCGATGAACGGGGTCGTCGCGATGGTGCTTCCGACGAGGCGCCGCTCCCAGCGAGATGGCGAGTAGACGAGTTGCTCGAGCTCCGCCCAGCGGTATGGCTCCGCCAGGATCCCCTTGCCGACGACGTGCGCCAGGGAGTCGACCGTGATCCAATCCGCGGCCTCGCGCGCGGCGCGCCGGACGAGCTGCCACGTCCGCTCCGGCTCGTCCTGGATCAATCGTTCGAGTAGCCCGAACGCGAACCAGTGCGACTCGAGCTCCGGCTCGCGCAGGAGGCGATCTGCCACGAAGAGCCATGTGCTGGTCCGCTCGCGACGCGTCGACTCGCGGAAACCGCGCTTGATGGCTTCGATCAGCGGCCAGCGCACCCCGAGAATCGCTCCGATTCCCGGCGCAATGCGCCGCTGGCCCTCGAGATACTCCGCATCTGAGAGGCTGAGCAACCCTGTCCGGAGGGCGGTCGCGAACGCCTCCGGATCTGCGGTCAGCTCCCCGAGGTCGCGACCGATTGCTTCGGCGAGGGGCTTCTTCTCGGCGACAAAGGCGACGGCGTGCGCGGTTGCTGTACTGCGGCCGGGCTGCGTCTCCGGAGCGGGGAGGACGGGCGTCAAACCGCGTTCCCCTCGAGCTCACGATAGCCATAGCGCCTCTTGAGCTCGCGCTTGCGATCCTCCGGCGCGGCGACGTACGTGGCCTCGGCCGTGGCGAGCACCTCGCCCGTCGCCTCGTCGACGATCCGGCCCGCGGTTGTGATCAGGCGCCGGCGAACCTCCGTGACCCAGCCCTCGGCGTGGACGGGCCGCTCGAGCGGCACCGGGCGCTTGAAGTCGACCGTCATCCGGGCCGTCAGGCCCCAGTTGTCGTGGTCGACCAGCGACCAGGCCATGACCTCGTCGAGGATCGTCGCGACGATGCCGCCGTGCGCGATCTCATCCCAACCCTGGAACCGGCTCGGGATCGCGAGGTCAGTCCAGCACCGCTCGCCGTCGACGTGCAGCTCGAGGTGGAGGCCGTGGGCGTTGAGCGTCCCGCAGGCGAAACAGTTGTGCGGTTCGAAGCCGAATCGCTCGTCCACGCGCTGGGGCGTTCGAGCCTTGGTCGAACGGACCGCGGTCGCCTCAGACGTCAAGGTTCCGAACCTTGCGTGCTTCCGTCTTGATGAACTCCTTGCGGGGCGCGACCTTCTCGCCCATCAGCGTCGTGAACATCTCGTCCGCGAGGGCGGCGTTCTCGCCGTTGACCCGGAGGAGCGTCCGCGTCTCGGGATTCATCGTCGTGTCCCAGAGCTGATCGGCGTTCATCTCGCCGAGGCCCTTGAATCGCTGGACCGACAGGTTCTTCACGTTGAATTCCCTGACGATCCGATCGCGCTCCTTCTCGCTCTGCGCGTAGCGCGTGACCTTCCCGGTGCTGACCCGGTAGAGCGGCGGTTGGGCGATGTAGAGGTAGCCCATGTCGATGACCTGGGGCATGTGCCGATAGAAGAAGGTCAGGAGCAGGGTCCGGATGTGCGCGCCGTCGACGTCGGCGTCGGTCATGATGATGATCCGGTGGTAGCGCAGTTTGGAGATGTCGAAGCTGTCGCCGATTCCCTCGATCCCGGCACCGAGGGCGATGATCAGCGGCCGGACGTTCTCACTCGCAACGATCTTGTCGAGGCGCGCCTTCTCCACGTTCAGCAGCTTCCCGCGCAGCGGTAGGATTGCCTGGAATCGGCGATCGCGACCCTGCTTGGCGGATCCACCCGCGGAGTCGCCCTCCACGATGTAGAGCTCGCTGCGGGCCGGATCGCGCTCCTGGCAGTCGGCGAGCTTGCCCGGTAGCGAAAGCCCGTCGAGGGCGCCCTTGCGGATGACGAGGTCGCGCGCCTTGCGGGCAGCTTCGCGAGCTCGAGCCGAGGTGAGGCACTTCTCGATGATCCGGCGCCCGTCGCCGGGGTTCTCGTCGAGGTACTGCGAGAGGCTCTCGACGACCGCGGTCTGGACCTGGCCCTTGACCTCGGCGTTGCCGAGCTTGGCCTTCGTCTGGCCTTCGAACTGTGGCTCGGTCAGCTTGACGCTGATGACGGCCGTCAGGCCTTCCCGCACGTCGTCTCCGGACAGGTTGGGATCCGAGTCCTTGAGAATGGCGGACCGCCGCGCCCAGTCGTTAAGCGAGCTCGTCAGGGCGGCTCGGAACCCGGTCACGTGGCTACCGCCGTCGACCGTGTTGATGTTGTTGGCGAACGCGAGGACGTTTTCCGTGTACGTGTCGTTGTATTGGAGGGCGACCTCGACGACTGTCGAGCCGTCGCGCTTCTCGCAGTAGATCGGGCGCTGGTGAAGCGCTTCCTTGTTCCGGTTCAGGTGCCGCACGAACGAGACGACCCCGCCCTCGAAGTAGAACGAGCGCTCCCGATCGACGCGCTCGTCCCGAAGCGTGATCCAGACGCCCTTCGTCAGGTAGGCCGATTCACGCAGCCGCTGCGAGATCAGGTCGAACGAGAACTCGGTCGACTCGAACATGTCCCGATCGGCCCGGAAGCGTGTCGTCGTGCCGCGCCGATCTCCCGCCGGACCGATCTTCTTGACCGGTGTGGTCGGCTTGCCGAGCGCGTACTCCTGGGCATAGATCGAGCCGTCGCGAGACGATTCGACCCGCATCCACTCGGACAGCGCGTTGACGACGCTGACCCCGACCCCGTGGAGGCCGCCGGACACCTTGTAGCCCGCAGCGTCGCCACCGAACTTTCCACCCGCATGGAGGACCGTGTGGACGACCTCGAGGGCGTCCTTCCCGGTTGAGTGCTTGCCGACAGGCACGCCTCGGCCGTCATCCTGGACGATGACCGTCCCGTCCGCCTCGATCGTGACGAAGATCTTCTTCGCGTGGCCCGCCATGGCCTCGTCGATCGAGTTGTCGACGACTTCCCACACGAGGTGGTGGAGGCCGCGCTCGTCGGTCGAGCCGATGTACATGCCCGGGCGCCGTCGGACAGCCTCCAGCCCCTCGAGGACCTGGATGCTGGCCGCCGTGTAGTCGGACCCGGCGCTCGATTTCGACTTCCGGGCACGCGTGCCGTTGCCTCCGGCAGCTCTCGTCCGGGTCGCTTCCTCGGTCACGCAGGTCCTCCGATCAGGCGGTCGTAGAGCTGTCCCAGTTCCTCGTCGCTGTAGTACTCGATGATGATTCGGCCGCCTCGCCGGGAACGGGCAACGGTCACTTTCGTGCCCAGCGAGCGACGCAGCTCCTCCTCGACGCGCTCGAGATCGGGGTCGGGATGACGGGGCTCCGCTGGCGCAGGCAACGGCCGCGGCGTACGCAGGCGGCGGACGAGCTCCTCCGTCTGGCGAACGGAGAACTGCTGCTCGGCGATCGTGCCGAGAACCCGAGGTTGCTGATCCGTGGGCAGGCCGCCGATCGCCCTCGCGTGACCCTCGCTGATCGTGCGATCGGCAACGGCCGCCTGGACCCTCGCATCGAGGTCAAGGAGGCGGAGCGTGTTTGCCACGGTCGACCGCGCCCGACCGACTCGGGTCGCTACGTCGTCCTGGGACATGCCGAAATCGTCGAGTAGGGAGCGAAACGCGTGGGCCTCCTCCATCGGACCGAGATCCTCGCGCTGGAGGTTCTCGACGAGGGCGATCTCGAGCTGCTCGCGATCGGCGAGTTGGCGGACGATCGCGGGGATCCGCTCGAGGCCTGCGAGCTGGCTGGCCCGGAAGCGCCGTTCGCCGGCGACGAGCTGATAGCCGTCGAGCGTCTCGGTCACGAGGATCGGCTGGAGCACACCGTGTTCGCGGATGCTCGCGGCGAGTGCCTCAAGCTCCGCTTGGTCCATGCGCTGGCGGGGCTGGCGCGGGTTCGGCCGGACGCGCGCGATCGGGATCTCCGTGCTTCCGGTGCTGTGGGCCGCGCGCTGGGGGATCAGTGCTGCAAGGCCGCGACCGAGTCCCTGCTGGCGTTCGGGTCGGACGGTCATGCGCGGGTGCTCCCAACTGGAACAGGCTCGACGTCTACTCGCGCCTCGATTGACATCGCGGGCGCCGGCGACGGCTGGCTGATGCGTGTCGAGCCGTTCCGGCCGAGGAGCTCGAGGGCCAGGGCCGCATAGGCCTCCGCACCTTTCGAATCGGGCCGATGTAGCGCGATCGGCAGGCCGAAGCTCGGCGCCTCGGAGAGTCGGATGCTGCGTGGCACGATCGTGTCGAACACCGCGGCTCCGAGATGCCGGCGGACTTCCGCGGCGACATCGGCCGAGAGATTCGTGCGGCCGTCGTACATCGTCAAGACGACGCCTTTGATCTCGAGATCGGGGTTCAGGTTGTCGCGAACGAGATTCACGGTGGCAATCAGCTGGGTAAGTCCTTCAAGCGCGTAGAACTCGCATTGGATGGGGATCAACACGGCATCGGCGGCGGTAAGTGCGTTGACGGTCAGGAGTCCGACGGACGGCGGGCAATCGAGAAGCACGTAGTCGTAATCCGGGGCGACCTCCGCGAGCAGCCGTCCGAGACGACGTTCGCGCTGATCTGTCGGCGCGAGCTCGATCTCGGCGCCGGCAAGGCCCACGGAGGAGGGGACGATGAATAGATTGGCAATCCTGGTGGCGATGATCACGTCGCGAAGCTCAGCGGCGCCCGTCAAGGCCTCGTACAGGGTCAGATCGAGGCCCGCCCGATCAACCCCGAGGCCGCTCGTGGCGTTGCCCTGGGGATCGACATCGACGATGAGAACACGCTGGCCCGCAAGCGCGAGATAGGTCCCCACATTGACCACGGTCGTGGTCTTTCCGACGCCGCCCTTCTGGTTTGCACAGGCGATCGTCTGACCCACTCAGGACACCTGTCGCATTGGGCTCACGATCATGAATTCTACCATCTAGGGGCCTCTCACTCATTCGCTGAGCGTGGTTGAACATCCCACGTGGGCGGCCGTTCATCGCAGCATTGCAGGCGGCGCTTAGCTGCGACTTTTCTGGCCGGACGGAGGGCTGTTTCCCGAGCTCGATCGGTGCGTCGCGCCGGCACATGTCGCCTCGTTTCACGTGAAACATGTCCCGAAGCCTCGGCGGCGGCGCGCGGAACGGGGCGTTGCCGCATTGGAAGGCCCGTGGGATACTGCCCGCGACGTTACCGCCGCAACGAGCGTCACGCACGCGAGCAAACACGGCGGGCGCGACCCTGGCCAGTCGCCGAGGATCGACCGCCATGTCCCTGTTCGTCGCCGCGATCGGAGCGACGGTGACCGCGATCTTCGAACTCACGATCAGTCCATATCTACGGGTGGGCAATGCCCAGCCGCACTTCGTTTTCATACTTGCGATCGTCTGCACCGTCGCGGTCGGGCTCGAAAGCGGGCTCGTCTGGGCCTTCGTTGGTGGTATTGCCCTCGACGTCCTGGCACAGCGGCCGCTCGGCGTCTCTTCGTTTGCACTCATCGTCGTGGTTGGCATCGCCGCATCAATCGCTCGTCCATTCGTCCGGATCCGTCCCCTCGTGGTCGTTCCGGCAGTCGCCCTTCTCAGCCTTGTGTATTCAATGACATTGTTTGTTCTCCTGGGAGCCCTGGGCTCCTCCGTCGCCATCAAGGACCCGGTCGCCGCGCTGGCGCCGGGGGTCGTCTACGACGCCGTCTTTGCCGTCGTCATCGGTCCGCTCGCGGTCGCGCTCCACGACCGGTACGCAGATGAAGAACGAGCCGACTGGTGAGCGGCACGTACCTGGACCGACGCCACGAGTACTCGCGTCCGCTGTCGCGGTTCCTCATCTTCGGCCTGGCCGTCATCGTCGGCCTCAGTGCGCTCACCGCTCGACTGTTCTACCTCCAGGTGCTGAACGGCGCCCAGTTCGCCACGCTTTCTGACGGGAATCGGACGGTCGTTCAGGCCATTCCGTCGTCCCGAGGCCTCATCTACGACCGATCGGGGGAGGCCCTTGTCATCAACGTGCCCACCTTCGCTGTGAAGATTCGCCCCGCCGATCTTCCGGAGGAGCGCAGGGACGAAGTCGTGAGCCGGCTGTCGGCTCTGATCGGGACGCCGATTCCGGACATCAACGCCGCGATCGATGGCAATCCGGGCTCACGATTCGACCTCGTGAGGGTCGCCCAGGACGTACCGAAAGGGACCGCCAACCTGATCGCTGAGGCTGGATTCGACCTGCCGGGTGTCGAGGTTGTCGTCGAGGCCCGCCGCCAGTACGCCGAAGGGCCGCTGCTGTCCCAGATCCTCGGCTACACCGGACCGGTCACTGCTGAGCAGCTCGACGCGCTGAAGAGCACTGGCTACCTGCCCGACGACCTCATCGGCAAGACCGGACTGGAGGCCTACTACGAGGAGGACCTTCGCGGCACGTATGGCGAGGAGACCGTCGAGAGAGACGCCGCCGGGCGCAAGCTCCAGGTGCTCGACACCGTCGCCGAAGCACAGGCAGGCAACTCCCTCCAACTGACGATCGACACCAAGGAGCAGAAGCTCGCCCAGCAGGCGCTCGAGTGGGGCATGAAGACGGCCGGCGTGAAGCGGGGCGTCGTGATCGTGATGAACCCACAGACCGGGGAGATCCTCGCGATGGTGAGCCTGCCGACGTACGACAACAACTCCTTTGCGCGCGGCATCAGCGCCCAGGACTTCGCTGGCCTCCTGGCGAACCCCGACAAACCGCTCCTCAACCACGCGGTCAGCGCCCATTACCCGCCCGGTTCGACCTACAAGCTCGTGGCGGGGACCGGCGCGCTCGCCGACAAGAAGATCACGCCCTGGACGCGAGTCCAGACGAAGCCGTACCTCACGCTCGGGTCGACGAAGTTCTGGGAATGGAATCGTCGCGGCTGGGGCGGGTGCGACCTCGATTGCGGGTTCGGACACTCCAGCGACACGTACTTCTTCCAGCTGGCAGGCATGCTGGGGATCGATCGGCTGGGGTACTGGGCCAAGGAATATGGCTTCGGCGCACCGACCGGGATCGATCTCCCCGGTGAGGTCTCGGGAATTGTCCCGACGAACGAGTGGAAGCTCCAGGCGCTCGGTGACGAGATCTTCCCCGGCGAGGTCTACCAGGCCGGAATCGGTCAGGGCTACGACGTCGTGACCCCGCTCCAGCTGATCAACGCGTATGCCGCCCTGGCCAACGGCGGCAGGCTTTACGAGCCGCGCCTTGTCCACGACGTCATCGGGCCTGACGGGCAGGTGATCAAACCATTCGAGCCGACACTCATTCGCGAGCTCGACGTCAAGGCCAGTGTCCTTAAAGAGATGCGGGAGGCGGCCCGATCGACCGTGCTCCTTCGGCACACCTACAACCTCGTAGATCTGCCGATCGTCATCGCGGGCAAGTCCGGAACTGCCGAGTTCGGCACCCGCGATAGCAAGGGCCGGCTGCCGTTCGACTCCTGGTTCATCGGCTTCACGCCCAAGGACCCGACGAAGAAGGCCAGCGATCCAACCGGCCTCAAAGCGCTCGCCAAGGGCGACTCAGAGCTTGTTGTGTTGGCCTTTGCCTACGACTCCCGGACGAAGGGCAACATGGCGACCGAGATCGTCAAGTACTACATGCAGCTGCACTACGGGATCAAGAAGGACTACCGGAACTTCGATCTCCTGGAGCGCGGCAACTTCTACCAGTCAAACTGAGCGAGGACATGACGGCAAAGCAGGTGCTGGTTTGGGCGTGATCCGGGCGGAGCCCGCGCGCGTGACCGATTGGGCGGCCCGCTCAATCGGCGCCGCTTGGCGCGCCTTCGACCTGCAAATGGCCGCCTATGCCGCGTTGCTCGTGGCGATCGGGCTGGTGATGGCCTACAGCAACAGCGCGGAGCAGGGTCGGTCGATCCTCGAGGGCGGGACCACATTCGTGCGCGGATTGATGTGGACGGGAATCGCCCTCATCGTCTACGTCGTGGCGACCGCATTCGACTACAAGTGGCTGAAAACGTTCTCGTGGCCGCTCTACGCGCTGCAGCTCGGCCTCCTGGTGACGACGCTGGCTATCGGCAACGGGGTCGGCGGCTCGGCTCGCTGGGTATCGATCGGGCCGTTCGACTTCCAGTTCAGCGAGCTCGCGAAGATCCTCATGATCGTCGTCCTCGCGAACTACCTCGGGGACCGCCAGGGCCGGCTGGGCTCGCTCTCGTCGATCGTTGGCGCCTGCATCCTCGTCGTCCCGCCGTGGATCCTCGTGATGATCCAGCCGGACCTTGGAACGTCCCTCGTGCTCTTGGCGATTCTCGGCGGGATGCTCTTCATGTCCGGCGCCAGCTTGCGCTGGCTCGGGGTACTCGTCGGCGGTGCGCTGGCGTCCTTCCCATTCGTCTGGACCTACGTCCTGCGCGACTACCAGAAGCAGCGGATCTTCGGCTTCCTCGACCCCGCGTCGGACATCCAGGGCGCCGGCTATCAGCTGTTCCAGTCGCAGATCGCCGTGGGATCGGGTGGCTGGTTCGGCAAGGGGCTGACGAACGGGACGCAGAACCAGCTGAATTTCCTGCCGGTCCAGGAAAGTGACTTCGTCGCCGCGATCTATCTCGAGGAGCTGGGGTTCCTCGGGGCGATGCTCCTGCTCGTCCTGTTCGGGGCCCTGCTCTGGCGGATCCTCGTGTCAGGCTGGCGGTCCCGCGATCCCTTCGGAATGATGTTCGCGAGCGGACTCGCGTCGATGATCCTCTTCCAGCTCGTGGTCAATCTCGGAATGGTCATCGGGATCATGCCGATCACCGGTATCCCCTTGCCGTTCATCTCCCATGGCGGAGCGTCGTTGATCAGCCTCGCGGTCGGCCTTGGCATCCTTCAGAGCGTGAACATCCGGCAAACCCGCGCCGAGTGGTGAGTTTGCGCCCGCGGTAGCTGCGGTTTCACCGAGTGCGTGGCCGGGCGGGCGTATGGGAGGAGGCGCCTTTAGCGGCGCCTGAACAAGCCTCGTCGCTGCGTAGCGTCGGTTTCCGCGCTCTTGCGACGGCCGGCGCGGCGCAGGATCCCGTCGATTTCGTCCCGATACGGCCGTCCGATGGGCATCCGATCGAGCCATTCGATGTATTCGAGATCGGCCCGGCCGACCTCGCCGAGCGACCATCCCGCGTAGCGCCCGAAGTTCAGAACGCTGCCCGACGGGTTGCCGGGCGGCGGGCCGGCAGCCGCGAATCCCTCCGGCGCGTGCATCGTCTTGGCGTCGTACCCCCCACCAATGGTCGAGCGACCCGGCGACCAGTCCCTAGATACAGTTTCGGGCGGCCGCGGCTCGGCGGGTCGAGGCTGCCACGGATCCGGAGGGCGCGCCGGGACAGGGCCTGCCTGTCCGCCCGCCGGTGACGAAGGCCGACCCGCGGTGGCACCCGGCGCTCCTGACTTTGGGCTCGTCGGCGTGTGTTGCGCCAGCGCCGCGCTGCGAGCCAGGTCGAAGCTCGCCCGCCGTTTCGGGTCGCCAATCGTCTCCCAGGCCGCGTTGATGGCCACCATTCGGTCGATCGCCGCCTGGCCCGTCGATCGGTCGGGATGGTATTTCTGGGCAAGGCGGCGGTAGGCGGCCTGGATGACCTCGTCCTCCGCCTCCGGATCGACCTGCAGGATCTTGTACGGATCGGGTGCGTCGCCCACTACGCCGACCCTGACGCTGCCGCGGCGTCTGTCGAATCGGCGGGTTCGGTCGACACGACCATCGGTTGGGCGCGGATCGTCGCGATCGCCTCGGCCGGCGTCGCCGGCGGCTCATCGAGCCGATGGAAGAGATACCTGAAGACGTCGCGTCCCGCCGCCGCGACCGGGAGGGCCAGGATCGCCCCGAGCAGGCCCGCGATTGCGCCTCCGATGACGAGGGCGAGCATCACTGCGCTCGGATGGAGCTCCACGGCGTCACCCTGGATCTTTGGCACGAGCAGGTTGTTCTCGAGCTGCTGGATGACGGTGTAGAGGACGACCGCGGCGACGGCCGCATCGATGCCGCCGGTGAGGGCGAGGAGCACGGCCGGAATCGCGGCGATGATCGGCCCGATGATCGGTAGCAGCTCCAGCACTCCCGCGATGATCGAGAGCAGGATCGCGAAACGCCCGAACACTGGATCGACGGTCACGCTCAGGAGCATCAGCCCGACGAATGTGGCCGCGCCGACGGTCAGCCCCAGGAAGAGCTGCCCTCGAAGCCACTGGCCGAACACGCGCAGGCCAAGGAAGCTGATCGCCCTTGCGTCGGGGCGCCATTCGGCCGGCAACGATCGCTCCGCGGCCGCTGTGAGGCCAGGTCGGTCCTTGATCAGATAGAAGACCCAGACCGGGATGATGATGTAGCCGACGATCGAGCTGACGATGCCGGCGATGCCGGTCACGACGGGCAGGAGGTCGGTCGGGTTGAGGCCGCCAACACCTTGGCCGAGGTCGGTCAGCCAGGTGTCGACCGCGTTCCGAAGTGCCGGCGGAAGGTCGAGATGGGCGTACATGTCGGCGACCTGGGCCGTGAACGACGGAAACTCGCGGATGAAGGTCGAAAGCTCCGTCCCGAGAGGGCGCAGGACGACCAGGAGAGCCTGGACGACGACGATGACAACAACGGCATAGACGATCAGCACCGACGCCCAGCGCGGCAGACCCACCCGCGCCATCCGCTCGACCGGGATATCGAGGAGATAGGCAAGGACGAGGCCGACAACGAAGGGACCGAGCGCCGAGCGCCCGAGATAGAGGATGGCGAACAGGACGATTGCGCCCGCGATGACAAGGCCCGCGCGAGGACTCGGCGGAGCGATGCGTCGCGCGTCGGATCGGCTGACAGGCGGGGCCGATGCCGGCGCCTTCGCCGGCGGCGCGGCGGCGGGTTCGACCGGGTGTACTGGCGGGTTGGTCGAGGCCTCGGCGTTGGGCCGGTCCGGCTCGGCGGGTGACGGTGCCGGGTCGGGCCCGACGGGCTCGTCCATCGTTGCCGCAGACTACCAGACGTGGACACGCCGACCGAGCCTCCCGCCGCACCCGCCGAGGCCGCGCCGGCGCCCCTCGAAGCGCGCCAGCGGTGGCGGCTGACCTTCAGTCGGCTAGCCTCGGCGAAGGGTGAGACGCCGTCCGGCCGTGACTACATCGCCCTCTGGGAAACAGCTCTCGCCGATTGTGGGCTCCCGGTCGCCATGACCGACGCGGGTCGCTTCAGGTTCGCCCTGGCAGCGCCGCTGCCGGCCAGGACGTCGGGGCGGGCGGAATTGGCGGACCTCTGGCTAACCGAACGCGCTCCGGCCTGGCGGGTGCGAGAAGGGCTCGACCGTGTTCTGCCGCCAGGCCATGCGCTGGTCGCGCTCGAGGACACGTGGCTCGGTGCGCCGGCGCTGGCCGGGCGCGTCGCGGCGGCGGACTATCGCGTTTCGCTCCGAGGGGCCCTCGACCACGACGCGATCGCGGCGGCGGCCGAACGTCTGCTGGCCGCGCCCCGGCTGGACCGTGAGCGAGCGAAGGGCGGCGGCGTGAAGTCGTACGACCTGCGGCCTCTGCTCATCTCGATCGCGACCGGGGTCGAGGCCGGCGAGGCCGACGCGGCCCGCGATGAGCGGATCGTGGTCCGCGTGCGGACCCGGATCCATCCCGAACTGGGGTCGGGCCGGCCGGAGGAGGTTGTCGCGGCCCTCGCGGAGGCGTTGGGTGCGCCGCTCGAGGCGACTGAGACGATCCGCGAACGGTTATTGCTGAGCGACGACCTCGAACCGGGCACTGGGCGTCCGTAATGCTGGATGCGAATACGCTCCGAATCCTCCTGATCGCGATCGCCGTCGGCGTGATCGGCCTGCGGGTGCTCGCGTTCAGGAGTCCGCAACGCCGCGGCTCGGCGAGCATCGCCACCATCGCCCTGTTTGCCATCCTGGCCCTCGTCCTCGGCCTGTTCGCGTGGTCCGTCGTCGGTGCGTACATCGGCGGGCTTCCATAGCGGGCTTCAATAGGCCACGCACGATGTCGGAGGACCGCGACTCTGACCTGTAGGTGGTCAGCGACTTTGTCACCGGGGTCGGATGGCAGCGTAGCGCCGCCAGGGGTGGTTTGGATCGTGGTTGCCGGGCGCGCTGGTTGCGGCTGGCGGCAGGGGGCGGATC